>DASRQW010000495.1 GCA_035696245.1 Longimicrobiaceae bacterium
GGCGCTCCCCTCGCACAGCTCGAAGCCGCTGTAGATGCCGTACAGCGAGGAGAGCGTGGCGGCGAGGACCGCGCGGATGATGAAGGCCGGGCGGCCGCCCGTCTGCAGGAACTCGGGGTTGATGTCGGGCGTGTTGGGGAAGAGGTTGCCCCGGTAGTACTCCTTCATGGGCCCCTGCGTCAGCTCCGTGAAGTACTCCTGGATCTCCCCTTTGAAGTTCCGCCAGGTGAAGTAGGTGTACGACTGGGAGAAGCCAGCCTTCGCCAGCGCCCGCATCATCTTGGGGCGGGTGAATGCCTCGCTCAGGAAGATCACCTCGGGGTGCTGGCTCTGCACCTCGCGAATCATCCACTCCCAGAACTGCACCGGCTTGGTGTGCGGGTTGTCCACGCGGAACACGTCGACCCCCCGCTCCACCCAGAAGAGGACGACGTCGCGCCACTCCTCCCACTGCCCCTGCCAGTCGTCTCCGTAGAAGTTGAGCGGGTAGATGTCCTGGTACTTCTTGGGCGGGTTCTCGGCGTACTTGATGGTCCCGTCCGGCCGCACGTAGAACCATCCGGGGTGCTTCTCCACGTACGGATGGTCCGGCGAGACCTGGATGGCGAAGTCCAGCGCCAGCTCCAGCCCGTGCTCGCGCGCGGCGGCCACGAGCTCGCGGAAGTCCTTCAGCGTCCCCAGCTCGGGATGCACGTCGCGGTGCCCGCCCGCGGCGCCGCCGATGGCGTACGGCGAGCCCGGCTGGTCCTCGCCCGCGCCCAGCGTGTTGTTCTTGCCCTTCCGGAACGCCAGGCCGATGGGGTGGATGGGCGGGAAGTACAGCGTGTCGAAGCCCATGTCGCGCACGTACGGCAGCTTGGCGATCACGTCGCGGAAGGTGCCGTGGCGGTTCGGATCGTCACTCATGGACCGCGGGAAGAGCTCGTACCAGGCGGCGAAGCGCGCGGCCACGCGGTCCACCTGCACCGGCAGCACGCGGTCGTACTCCGTCAGGTCGCCGCGCGCGGGAAAGCGCTCCATCCACCGCAGCAGCTCCGGGTCGAGCGCGGAAGCCACGCGCTCGGCCAGCGTGTGCGTGCCGTTCAGCTCCGCCAGGAAGTACGCCAGCCGCCCGCCGTCGGCCCCCGCGGCGAGGGCGATGGACGCCTCCACCATCCCGCTGCCCTCGCGAAGCTCCAGCTCCACGTCCTGCCCCGCGTCGTACTTCTTCTCCAGGTCGTGCACCCAGGTGCCGAACTGGTCGGTCCAGGCGACCACCGTGTAGAGCCAGCGGACGTTGCGGTCGACCACGAACGAGCCCGCCCAGCGGTCGTTGTCCACGAACGCCATCCGCACTTCGCGCCACTCCGCCTCGTCCTCGGGCCGGTAGCGCACGGCGGCGGCGATGGCGTCGTGCCCCTCCTTGAAGATGTCGGCGCGCACCTCCAGCGTGTCGCCCACCTCGCGCTTGATCGCGTAGCGCCCGCAGTCCAGCTCGGGCTCCACGCTCTCGATGACGACCTTCCAGCGTGCGTCGATCCCGGCCATCGGCTCTCCACCCGTTCTTGTCCGCCCGTAGGTTCCCTCGCGAAGCCCGCCGCGGGCCGCAAGCGGTGTGCCCTGGCCCGGGAATGGGATGCCAGCGGGAGATGTGCGGCGGCGCGAAGTCCATCTCACCGCGGGTGCAGCACCACGTGCGACGCTGTTCTACGGATGAACGCCGATCCCTGGCGTGGCGCGGAATCCGCCGCCCCCGGCCGGGGCGACGGAAGTGCGTCGGCGTACCCGGAGGCTCGTGGCGGGACCGAAGATGCCGTTGCGGCGTTGGTACGCTCGCGGCTCGCCGTCTGCATTGCGGCCGGGGCCGGCGCCGCTGGCGGAGCGGCGCGCCACACCGCTCGGGGGCCAGAAACAACGCATGGGGATTCGGCAGATCCTGTTCGGCCGGCGGCTCCGGTCGGACGAGCAGGAGAGACAGAAGATAGGGCCCCTGGCCGGGATACCGGTGCTGGGGCTGGACGCGCTGGCATCTGCCGCGTACGGGCCCGAGGCGGCGCTGACGGTGCTGCTGCCGCTGGGCGCGGCGGCGAGCGGGCACATCGCCCCCATCAGCGCGGTGATCCTGGTGGTGCTGGGGCTGGTGTTCGTCTCGTACCGGCAGACGATCCCCGCGTACCCGCAGGGCGGCGGCTCGTACACGGTGGCGTCCGAGAACCTGGGGATGCACGCCGGGTTGCTGGCCGCCAGCGCGCTCACCATCGACTACGTGCTGAACGTGGCGGTGGCGATCTCGGCCGGCGTGGGCGCCATCGTGTCCGCCATCCCCGTGCTGCTGCCGTACACGCTGCCGCTGTGCCTCTGCATCCTGGCGCTGCTCACGCTGGTGAACCTGCGCGGCGTGCGCGAGGCGGGGCTGCTCTTCATGGTGCCCACGTACCTGTTCGTGGCGTCGCTGGGCGTCGCGATCGCGTGGGGCGTGGCGAAGGCGTTCGCGGCGGGCGGGCACCCGGTGCCGCTGGCCCGCCCCGCGCACCCGCACGCGGCCACGGCGGCGGCTGGCGCGGCGAGCCTGTGGCTGCTGCTGCGCGCCTTCTCCAGCGGCTGCACGGCGCTCACCGGCGTGGAGGCGGTGAGCAACGGCGTCCCCCTCTTCCGCGAGCCGCGGGCGAAGAACGCGCGCCGCACGCTGGCCGGCATCTGCGGAATCCTCGCCCTGCTGCTCACGGGCATCGCGTACCTGTGCCACGCGTACGGCATCACCGCCACCACGCCCGCCGCCGCGGGCTACGAGAGCGTGCTGTCGCAGCTGGTCGCCGCCGTCGCCGGGCGCGGCACCTTCTACTACATCGCCCTCGCGTCTGTCGTCACCGTGCTGGCGCTGTCGGCCAACACCAGCTTCGCGGACTTCCCGCGGCTCTGCCGCGTGCTGGCTATCGACGGCTTCCTGCCCGCGGGCTTCTCGTACCTGGGCCGGCGCCTGGTGTACTCGCGCGGAATCGTGCTGCTGTCGCTGCTGGCGGCGGGGCTGCTCACCGTTTTCGGCGGCATCACCGACCGGCTGATCCCGCTCTTCGCCGTGGGCGCCTTCCTCGCGTTCACGCTGTCGCAGGCGGGGATGGTGATGCACTGGCGGCGCGAGGGCGGGCCGCACGCGCGGCACTCGCTGGTGCTGAACGGCGCGGGCGCGCTCGCCACGGGCGCCACGCTGGTGGTGGTGGCCGTCTCCAAGTTCGAGGAAGGGGCGTGGATCACCGTGCTCCTGCTGCCCGCGCTGGTGCTGCTGTTCAAGAGCGTCCGCGCCTTCCACGACCACGTGGACCGGCAGACGGAAGAGGAGGGGCCGCTCGACATCGAGAGCGGGCCGCCGCCCATCGTGGTGGTGCCGCTCAAGCGGCTGGACCGCGTGGCGCGCAAGGCGCTGGGCTTCGCCGTCACCATCTCGCACGAGGTGCTGGCGGTGCACATGCTCACCAACGAGCACGGCGTGGAGAAGCTGTCCGAGCGGTGGGCCGAGTGGATCGAGTGCCCCCTGCGCGAGGCGGGGCTGCCCGTGCCGCGGCTGGTGGAGGTGCCGTCCAGCTACCGCGAGGTGACGGGCCCGCTGCTGGACTACGTGCGGCAGCTGGCCCGCTCCAACGAGGGGCGCTACGTGGCCGTCATCATTCCGGAGACGGTGGAGCGCAAGTGGTATCACCTTCTCCTCCACAGCCACCGCGCCACCGTCCTCAAGGGCCTGCTCTTCTTGCGCGGCGGCCCGCAGGTCATCGTCATCAACACCCCCTGGTATCTCACCCGCACCTGAGCGGCCGGTCTCCACACATCGCACGCGAGAGCCGGCCGGGATCGGTACGTCCGTCGTCTGACGACGATACTGAATCCGCGGACGGAGCTTGTGCCGACGGAGCGAATCCCTCGGCCTGCTGATAATTCCGCTAACGCAAACGATCATACGAAATCCGGGAGAATCGGTGCGGCCAGCATCGCCCTGGCGGCTAAAGCCGCGGGCTACGACGGCGCGAAGCCCACCGGCGTGGGCTGCTACCGATGGTCCGAACCGCTTCGGCGAGACTCCGCGAAAGAAAGTCGATCTACCCGGATCCGGATCACCGATTGCGCTGGATCCGAGCGCATCAGCGTGCGGAAGCGTCTGGGCGCGTCTGCGCCCGGCGCTCCGCCGAACGCGCAGCTCGCTGCCTCTCCGGCGACCTCGGCCGATCGTTCTTCCGACATCCCCCGATCATCCTCGTCGGACAGCCGGCGAACCGCCGCTCGCCCGTCGCCCGCGTGCAACAGGCGGCGGAGTTTCGGGCGCGCTGAGACGGCGGGCCGAAGGATCATCTTCTAAGATCCTCACCTGGTCGCGCCCACGGACGACGGGCGCCGGATGATCCGCCGGAAGCTCGCCCGATGCGCATCTCCCCGGGCCGCCAATGCCCGCGCGAGATGCAGAGTCCGGCGCTCCAGACAGATAGGCGGCGCCGCGGGAGAGAGGCGAAAGTGGACGGATGGTCGGGGGCGGCACACCACTGACGAAGGGGTCCCCGGGTGTCTCTCAGATGGCACGCCCGTTGCTTTGGAGCCCGGCCGAATCCCGGGCCGAATCTGGGAAAAACCTTCGCAGCAGCGTGGTTTTTCAGGTCGTCCGGGTCTCTTCCACACGCCCACATGCTCAGCCATCCACCACCCGACGAGGCGCCCGACGCAGCCGCTCTCCGCGGCCGCATCTTCACCGACCTCGACCAACTCGCATTCGCCCTGGAGATGGAAGCCGCAGAGCTCGTGGAGGCGGGCCGCGACGACGACGCGGTGCGCTGCCAGGAGCGCCGCCTGGGCGTGCGCCTGGCGCAGCGCCTGGTCACCGGCATATGGGCCGACGAGGTGAACGGGCGGATGCAGGCGTGGGGCGACGAATACCTGACCCGGTTCTCGGCGGAGGCGGCATGACGGTGCTGGACGTGGAGGCGAAGGTACGCGAGCTGGGCCCCTGGTTCCACGACCTTGAGATCGGCGGGGTGCGCACGGCGCCGGACCACCCGCTGGGCAACTTCCTGCGCGACCTGTGGGCACAGGTGGAGCCCGCATTCCCGCGCGACATGACGGGGAAGACGGTGCTGGACATCGGCTGCAACGCGGGCTTCTACTCGCACCAGCTGCACGCGCGCGGCGCGCAGGTCACCGCCATCGACCACGACCCGCGCTATCTCGCCCAGGCGCGCTTCGCGGCCGAGGCCACGGGCGCCGACATCGAGTTCCACCAGCTCGACGTGTACCAGGTGGGCCGGCTGGAGCGGCAGTTCGACTACGTGCTGTTCATGGGCGTCTTCTACCACCTGCGCCACCCGCTGCTCGCGCTGGACAGGGTCGCGAAGCTGCCGCGCGAGCGCCTGGTGTTCCAGAGCATGCTGCGCGGAAGCAGGGAGCGGATGCCGCTGGAGAAGAACTACCCGATCGAGGAGACGGCCATCTTCGGCGACCCGCGCTACCCGGCGATGTACTTCATCGAGCACGAGTACGCGGGCGACTGGACCAACTGGTGGGTGCCCAACGAGGCGGGGATGGAGGCGATGCTGCGGTCGGCGGGGCTGCGGATCGACGCGCACCCCGCCCGCGAGGTCTACTTCTGCTCGCCCGCGCCGGAGACGTCGATGGCGGGGCCGGACGTGGCGTAGCGCCGGGCCATGCGCGCGGCGAAGTCGGCGAACTCGGCCGGGTCGCGCGGGGGGCTGGTGTGGTTGGGGCGGATGCCGCGGGCCGGCGGGGTGAAGCAGAGTGTGGCGCACACGTCGAAGGGGGCCAGCGCCTCCATCACCGTGTCGAACCACTCCTCGGAACCGTCGATGTCGCTCTCGTACCAGGAGAGCCCGGTGCGCACCTCGCGCACGCCCAGGCGGTGCAGCCAGTCGACCGCCAGGCGCAGGGTGCGCTCGTCGCGCCACTGGAACCACTGGCAGATGCCGAAGGCGGGGTCGAAGGCGGCGGCGGCCTTCTTGGGCACGCCGTTCCAGCGCAGCAGCCCGAAGTGGAAGTGGCGGAAGTACGAGGTGCCCTCGGCCTGCTTGTGGCGCGTGGTGGCCTCGTACTGCGGGGCCAGGTCCAGCAGCGTGTACCAGAAGACCTTCTCGCCGCGGAGCAGCTCCAGGCTGCGGCGCAGGCCCCAGGCGCCCACCTCTTCGGTGCCGAACGACGAGACGCCGGTCTCGGTGACCCACACCGGCTTGCCGAACTCGCGGCGCAGCGCCTCCAGCTTGGCCGGCCACTCGTCGAGGGGCCACAGGTTCCAGTCGAGCGGGAAGCCGTGCACCGCCAGCACGTCCACCGCGTCCAGGGCGCCCAGCTCGCCCATGCGGCGCAGGAATGCGGGGTCCACGGGCGACATGCCGCCCAGCACCAGCGGCACGGTGCAGCCCTCGGCACGGATGGCGGCGGACGCCTGGCGGACCATGGCGGCGTAGGCGCTCCAGCCCGGGTCGAGCAGGAAGTCCCAGTGCGACAGGTTGTTGGGTTCGTTCCAGAGCTTGAAGGACGTGATCAACGGACAGCGGAGGTGTGGAGTGGCGGAAAGAAGAGTGCTGGTGACCGGCGGCGCCGGCTTCGTCGGGAGCCACCTGGTGGACGCGCTGGTGCGGCGCGGCGACCGGGTGCGCGTCTTCGACAACCTGGACCCCCAGGTGCACGGCCCGGACCGGCGCGCGCCACAGTGGCTGTCGCCGCACGCGGAGCTGGTGGTGGGCGACGTGCGCGACGCCGACGCCGTGAGCCGCGCCCTCAAGGACGTGGACGTGGTCTATCACCTGGCGGCGGCCGTGGGCGTGGGGCAGTCAATGTACCGGGTGGCCGACTACACGGCAACGAACACCCTGGGCACCGCCAACCTGTTGCAGGCGTTGATCGACCGCGAGATGGAGCTGGAGCGGCTGGTGGTCGCCAGCAGCATGTCGATCTACGGCGAGGGCCGCTACGTGCGCCCGGACGGCGCCCCTTCCGAAGCGACGTCGCGCACGGCGGACCAGCTCCGCGCGCACGACTGGGAGCTGCGCGACCCCGACGGCACGCCGCTCGTCGCCAGGCCGACGGACGAGGGGAAGCCGCTGGACCCGACCTCCATCTACGCCCTCACCAAGGCCGACCAGGAGAAGATGGTGCTCCAGATCGGCGAGGCGTACGGCATCCCCAGCGTGGCCCTGCGTTTCTTCAACATCTACGGGCCGCGGCAGGCGCTCTCCAACCCGTACACGGGCGTGGCCGCCATCTTCAGCTCGCGGCTGCTGAACGGCGAGCGCCCGCTCATCTACGAGGACGGCGAGCAGCGGCGCGACTTCGTGTCGGTGCACGACATCGTCCGCGCGCTCCTGCTCTCGGTCGAGAAGCAAGGCGCGGTGGGCAAGGCGCTGAACGTGGGCTCCGGCAGCCCGGTGACGGTGCGCGAGGTGGCGGAGACGCTGGCGAGGGTGATGGAGGTGGAGGCGGAGCCCGAGGTCACGGGCAAGTACCGCGTGGGCGACATCCGCAACTGCTTCGCCGACATAGGCGGGGCGCGCGAAGCCATGGGGTACGAGCCCGCGGTGGCGTTCGACGAGGGGATGACGGAGCTGGTGGGGTGGCTGCGCGAGCAGGAGCGGCCCGAGAGCGGCATCGAGCGTCACGCTGCCGAGCTGGCGGCCCGCGGACTCACGCTGTGAGCAGGGGGAGATTGATGAGCAAGGGGACACATACGCTGGTCACGGGCGGCGCCGGTTTCGTGGGGTCCAACCTGGCCGACGCGCTGCTGCGGGAAGGGCAGAGCGTGATCGTGGCCGACAACTTCTCGCGCGACGGGGTGGCGCAGAACGCGGCGTGGCTGAAGGCGAAGCACGGCAGCCGCGTGCGCATAGAGCGGGTGGACGTGCGCGACGCCGAGCGGATCGCGATGCTGGTGGCCGAGGCGAGCCATGTGTACCACTTCGCGGCGCAGGTGGCGGTGACGACGTCGCTCGCCGACCCCGCGCTGGACCTGCAGACCAACGTGATCGGCACTTTCAACGTGCTGGAGGCGGCGCGGAGGATGAAGACGCCGCCGCCGGTGCTCTTCACGTCCACCAACAAGGTCTACGGCGGGATGGAGGAGGTGGAGGTGGAGCTGGCGGACGGGATGTACCGCTACGCCGACGGCCGCCGCGGCATCACCGAGGCGGCGCACCTGGACTTCCACTCGCCCTACGGCTGCTCCAAGGGCGCGGCCGACCAGTACGTGCGCGACTACGCCCGCATCTACGACCTGCCCACGGTCGTCTTCCGCATGAGCTGCATCTACGGTACGCGGCAGTTCGGCACGGAAGACCAGGGGTGGGTGGCGCACTTCGCCCGCGCGCTCTTCGGCTCCGAGCCCATCACCATCTACGGCGACGGGCACCAGGTGCGCGACATCCTGTGGATCGACGACCTCGTCCGCGCGATGCGGGCGGCGATGGGACGGATCGACGCGGTGAGCGGCGAGGTGTTCAACATGGGCGGCGGCGCGGGCAACGCCGTGTCGGTGCGCGGCGTGATCGAGCGGCTGCGCGAGATCACCGGCATGGACACGCCCGTGCTGGAGGCCGACTGGAGGCCGGGCGACCAGAAGGTGTACGTGAGCGACACGGCAAAGGCGGAACGGATGCTGGGCTGGCGGGCCGAGACGCCGTGGAAGGCGGGCCTTCAGCACCTGGTGGACTGGCTGCACGAGGCCGATCTGGCCGCCCCCGTCGGCGCGTCGCGCGGTGCATCCGCGCCGGCGCTGGCGAAGGCGGCACCCTGAGACGGGGTGCCGCCGGGCATTCCCCGGCGGCACCCCCTTTTTTTCTTTGCTTTGTAGATGCTGATGAACGAGCCAGAGATGAACGGCGCGGAGACGGGCGGCCTGGAGACGGGCGCCGCGGCGGTTTCGGGAGATGCGGAGCGGGCCGCGCCTTCGGCCGCAGGGACGATGCGCGCCGCGCGCCTGCACGGGCCGGGCGACGTGCGGATCGAGGAGGTCCCGCTGCCGGAGCCGGGGCCGGGCGAGGTGCGGATCCGCCTGACGGGCTGCGGGGTGTGCGCGAGCAACCTGGCGGCCTGGGAGGGCACGCCGTGGATGCAGTACCCGCAGGAGCCCGGCAGCCCCGGCCACGAGGGCTGGGGCATCGTGGACGCCGTCGGTTCCGACGTGGACGGTGTCGCGGCCGGAGACCGCGTGGCCGCGCTGTCGTACCGTGCGTACGCGGAGTACGACGTGGCGCCGGCCACGCACGTGGTGCCGCTGCCGGCGGAGCTGGCGAAGACGCCCTTCCCCGGTGAGCCGCTGGGCTGCGCGATGAACATCTTCCGGCGCAGCGGCATCGGCGAGGGGCACACGGTGGGCATCGTGGGCATCGGCTTCTTGGGCGCGCTGCTCACCAAGCTGGCGAAGGACGCAGGCGCGCGCGTGATCGCCATCTCCCGGCGGCCCTTCTCGCTGGCCGTCGCCAGGTCGATGGGGGCCGACGAGACGATCCCGATGGAAGACCACTGGCAGATCATCGAGCGGGTGAAGCAGCTCACCGGCGGCGAGCTGTGCGACCGCGTGATCGAGGCCGTGGGCAAGCAGTGGCCGCTGGACCTGGCGGCCGAGATCACGCGGGAGCGGGGGCGGCTGATCATTGCCGGCTACCACCAGGACGGGCCGCGCCAGGTGAACATGCAGATGTGGAACTGGCGCGGGCTGGACGTGATCAACGCCCACGAGCGCGACCCGCAGGTGTACCTGGACGGCATCCGCGCGGCGGTGGACGCGGTGGTGAACGGCCGGCTGGACCCGTCGCCGCTGTACACGCACACGTACTCGCTCGACCAGCTCGGCGAGGCGCTGGAAGCCACGCGCACCCGTCCCGACGGCTTCCTCAAGGCGCTGGTGACGCCGTGAGCGACCTCCTCACCGCATCGCCGGACAAGGTAGGGACGGCGGACGAGATCGCGGCGGGCCACCTCGCATCCGCCGACGGAATTGAAACGACAGAAAGCCCCGCATCGGCCGAGCATACACGGGGAACGGGCAGCATCGTATCCGCCGAGAAGGTTGGGGAGATGCGTGACGGCGTATCCGCGGAAGAGGTGGGATCGACGGAGAGCATCGTATCTACCGAACACACCGCATCGGCCGGAAGCTTCGCATCCACCGATCACGGCACATCGACCGAAAGCGTCGCATCTACCGAACGCTTCGCATCTGCCGGAGGGATGGCATCTATCGGCAACGCGAGGCCGCGGCTGGGGTTCCTGGGGACGGGGTGGATCGGGCGGCACCGGATGGAGGCGATCGCGCGGAGCGGGGTCGCGGAGGTGGCGATGATCTCCGACCCCTCGGCCGAGATGGTGGCTGAGGCGGCGAAGGCGGCGCCGGGCGCACAGGTGGCCGATTCGTTCGATGCGCTGCTGGACGCGGGGCTGGACGGGATCGTGATCGCCACGCCCAGCGCGCTGCACGCGGAGCAGTCCATCCGCGCGCTGGAGAGCGGCGCGGCGGTGTTCTGCCAGAAGCCGCTGGGCCGCACGGCGGCCGAGGTCCGCGCGGTGGTGGACGCGGCGCGCGCAGCGGACCGGCTGCTTTCCGTCGATCTGTCGTACCGCTTCACGGAGGGGATGACGCGGATCAAGGAGCGGGTGGAGAACGGGGAGTTAGGCCGCATCTTCGGCGTGGACCTCACGTTCCACAACGCGTACGGGCCGGACAAGCCGTGGTTCTACGACCCCGCGCTCTCCGGCGGCGGCTGCGTGATGGACCTGGGCGTCCACCTGGTCGACCTCGCGCTGTGGACGCTGGGCTTCCCCGCGGTCGAAAGCGTGTCGTCGCAGCTCTACGCGGGCGGCGAGCCGCTGGGCGGGCGCACGGACCGCGTGGAGGACTACGCGACGGCCACGGTGGAGCTGGCCGGCGGCGCATCGGTGCGGCTTGCGTGCTCGTGGCGCCTGAATGCCGGGACGGACGCGGTGATCGCGGCGTCGTTCTTCGGCACCGGCGGCGGCGCGGAGATGCGCAACGTGGGCGGCTCGTTCTACGACTTCTCGGCGGACCTCTTCCACGGCACCGGCCGCGAGAGCCTGGCGGCGCCGCCGGACGACTGGGGCGGCGGCGCGGCGACGGACTGGGCGCGGCGCCTGGCCGCGGGCGAGCGCTTCGACCCCGCGGCCGAGCGGCTGGTGGATGTGGCGCGCGTGCTGGACGGGATCTACGGGCGATGAGGATCCTGCTCTCCACCGACACGGTGGGCGGGGTGTGGGACCACACCGTCACGCTCGCCGGCCAGCTCGACGCGATGGGCTGCCAGGTGCTGGTGGCGGTGATCGGCGAGCCGCGCGACGAGCGCCTGGCCGCGTTGCCCGCCGGCGTGCAGACCACGTGGCGCACGTACCGCCTGGAGTGGATGGACGGTGCGGCGGAAGACGTGGCCGCGGCGGGCGAGTGGCTGGCGGGCCTGGCGCGCCTGTGGAACGCGGAGGTCGCGCACCTGAACCAGATGGCGTATGCGGCGGCGGGCTTCCCCTGCCCCGTGGTGACCGCCGTCCACAGCGACGTGCTGAGCTGGTTCGGCGAGACGCTGGGCCAGCGCCCGCCGGCGGAGTGGCAGCGGTACGAGGAATGGGTGCGCGCCGGGCTGGGAGCGTCCGCCGCGGTGGTGGCGCCCACCCGCTACCAAGCCATGCTCACCCGCCGCCACTACGGCGCGGACCGCGTGCGCGTGATCCACAACGGCATCGTGCCGCCCCCCGCTCGCAACGCGGCCCACGGCACGGCGGACGGAGAGGCGCTGATCACCGTGGGCCGCGCGTGGGACCGGGCGAAGGGCGTCCACGTGCTGGACCGCGCGCTGGAGATCCTGGGAGATGCGGCGCCGCCCGCCCACCTGTTCGGCGAGACGGTGGCGCCGCACGGCGAGCGGTTCGCGCCCGCGCGCCTGCGCTCGCACGGCCGCGTGGAGCGCGCGGAGGTGGACGGGTGGATGCACCGCGCGGGCATCTACGTGGCGCCGTCGCTGTACGAGCCGTTCGGCCTGGCGCCGCTGGAGGCGGCGCTGCACGGCTGCGCGCTGGTGCTGAGCGACATCGGCTCGTTCGCGGAGCTGTGGGCGGGCTGCGCGGCGTTCTTCCCCGCGGGCGACGCGGGCGCGCTGGCGGGCGTGCTGCGCGAGCTGTCGGGCGACCCCGCGCGGCGGGCGCAGCTCGCGCAGGCGGCGCGCACGCGTGCCCTCCGCCGCTACTCGGCCGAGCGGATGGCGGGGGAGTACGCGGCGCTGTACCGCGAGGTCGCGGGCGAGCACGTGGGGGCGCGCGTGAGGCCGGCGGCGATG
>DASRQW010000496.1 GCA_035696245.1 Longimicrobiaceae bacterium
CCAGCGGCGCCTCGCGCGCCGTGATCGACCCGGCGGCGGACAACACGGCGGCGAACAGCGCGAACTGGAAGCTGGGCACCGCGGTGTACAGCGGCACCAACAAGGGCACGCCGGGCGCGCCCAACGACGGAGCGGCCACGCCGCCCACCAGCACGGGCCCGGTGGCGACGGTCGTCGTCTCGCCGGCCACGGTCACGCTGGCCCCCGGCGCCACGCGCCAGTTCAGCGCCACGGCCCGCGACGCGAACGGCCAGGTCACCGCCACGACCTTCACGTGGACGAGCCTGAACACCACGGTCGCGACCATCAGCGCGGGCGGCCTGGCGACGGCCAAGGCCGACGGCACCGCGAACGTGGTGGTCACCAGCGGCAATGGGTTCGCCGACACGGCCACCATCACCGTCAGCACGGTGGTGAACTCGACCTCGGCCGAGTACCTGAACCACGTGGAGTTCGGCACGCCCACCGACGGTACGCCGAACGACGAGGTGATCGTCCGCCACACCGAGTACGTGCTCAGCTACAGCCCCAAGCACGCCGGGCCCAACTGGGTGAGCTGGGACCTGAACGCCACGCACTTCGGCGCCGCCCAGCGCTGCGACTGCTTCGCCGCGGACCCGATTCTGCCGGACTCGCTGTATCACGTGGTGACGTCGGACTACACCGGCAGCGGCTACAGCCGCGGCCACATGGTGATGAGCCAGCAGCGCACGGCCACGGACCTGGACAACCAGCACGCGTTCTTCATGACCAACATCCTGCCGCAGTACCAGGACATGAACGGCGGGCCGTGGGAGAAGTTCGAGGTCTACAACAACGACCTGGCGCGCACGAGCGGCAAGGAGCTGTACGTGATCGCCGGCGGGTACTGGCCGCCCAACCCGGCCACGCTGAACAACGCGGGCAAGATCGAGATCCCCAGCCGCACCTGGAAGATCGTGGTGATCCTGCCGCGCGGTAAAACGCTGGCCGACGTGCACAGCACGGCCGACCTGCAGGTGATCGCTGTGGACATGCCCAACGTGACGGGCATCATCTCCAACGGCTGGGAGATGTACCGCACCTCGGTGGATGCCATCGAGGCGGCGACCGGCTACGACTTCCTGGCCCTGCTGCCGGACTCGATCGAGAACACGGTCGAGGCGAGCAGCAACTAAAGCGCGGCTGATTCGAAACAGCAGGACGAAGCGCCCCGGTCCATCGCGGACCGGGGCGCTTCGTCGTTGGGGGGGATGCTGGCAGGGGCCTGTGGTTCGGCATTGGAGCAGTGCCGGTGCCGAGAACGTGTCGCAGCGGGGGGGATGCCCCTCCCCCAGCCCCTCCCCCGCAAGCGGGAGAAGGGAGCTTGTTCCGCGGCGGGCGGTTCAGGGTTGCATCGATCCGGGCTCCGTATCAGCGGGGTAGGACGGCACCAGAAGCCAGCGTCGGCCAGAGGAGGGAGAGGCGAAGTCCGCATGGGTGCATGATATACCGAGCAAGGTGCTCGACAGCTGCTGCGGCGTCGCTTCACCGAGAGCAGATCGACTCCGATCCCCCCATCCTCGCATCCGCGGCACAGAGGAAACCCACCTGGCCCCGGCCGATCTCTCCACTCCCGTTTTGCGGGGGAGGGGGCATCCTTTCCGCCACCGACGCACTCAAACAAATGGACAAGCGACATACCTGGATTCCGCGCGGAACGGCGGTTCAGCTACGCGCGATCCAGAAGATGTGCGCCGGTTGGTGACGGGCACACGAAAACCGCGGCGGGCGCGAACGAGCGCGCCTGCCGCGGGGGTTCCGAAGCGCGGGCGGATGCGGAGTGCGCGTCCGCCTGCGCGGGGGGCTAGAAGACGGTGGTGCCGCCCGTGCCGCCGCCGCCGTCGATGGGGGCGCCGGACTGGAGCGTCAGCTCGGACAGGTGCGGGAGGCGCTCTACGTTGGGCGCGATCCACGCCTGGCGTGCGGCGGGCGCGGAGATGTCCGTCTGCGAATGGACCTGGGTCATGGCACCTTTGCGTGGGCGAGAGAACTCCCCACGGCGGGGGAGGAGGGGAGCTGGATGATCAGGCGGGATGGCCCGGCCCGGCCGCGAGGGCCAGGCGCTCCTACATGATGCACCGGAACGTGTGTGTTGCGCAATGCCTGCGATGCGCCCGGCGGACAATCGGGGGCCGGCCCGCATACCCCGCCGCCGCGGCCCTAGACGGCGGAACACGTGTCGCCGCCAGCCCGCACCCTGAAGACAGCCGGCGGGCTCCGGACGTTGGGAGCCGCCGCCCGGTGCCGGCGTCGTCCGCGAGGAACGACGCCGGCGCCGGGCACGTGCGTCAGTTGATGACGGTGGCGCTGGGCCGCGCCTCGACCTCGGCCTCGATGGCGTCGGGCAGGGCCGAGAGGAAGTCGTACCCGGTGGCGGCCTCGATGGCATCTACCGTGGTGGTGTACTGCTGCCAGTGCTCGCTGGCGATGCCGGTTACGTTGGGCATGTTCACCACGATGATCTGCACGTCGCTGGCGGAGTGCACGTCGGCAAGGCCCTTACCGTACGGGAGGATCACCATGATCTTCCACGTGGTGGTGGGGATCGCGACCTTGCCCTCGTTCTTGAGCGTGGCGGGAGTGGCCGGGAAGATGCCGCCCGAGATGTTGTAGATCTCCTTCTGGTTGAAGCGCGCCAGCTCGTTGCCGTACGTCTCCAGCTCGCCCCACGGCCCGCCGTTCAGGTCCTGGAACTGCGGCAGGATGTTGGTGGTGAGGAAGGTGGTGTCGTTGTCCGCGCGCGTCTGCGTGCGCTGCTCGCTCTGGCACATGTGCCCGCGCGAGTAGCCGCTGTTGGTGTAGTCGTTCGTCGTCACCTGGTACACGCCGTACGGCACCAGCGCCGGGTCGGTGAAGAAGGTGGGAGCCCGCGCCACCCTGCCGAAGTGCGTGCGGTTCAGGTCCCAGCTCACCCAGTTGGGCCCGCCGCGGCTGGCGTTGTACGACAGCGCGTACTGCGTGCGCTGGGGCGGCACGATCAGGATGTCGTTGTTGCCCCCGCCCGGCGTGGGCAGGCCGAACTCCACGTGGTTGCGGTAGATGGCGGCCGGGCTGTACTGGAAGACGCCGTACACCGTGCTGTCGGCCTTGCCGTTGGCGGCCGTGGCGACGATGACCGTCTTGCCCGTGTCCGCGTGCGTCACCAGGCCGGTGCCGTCGATGGTCGCCACCGCCGGGTTGGTGCTGCTCCACGTGATGGTGGTGGGCGACGCCTGGCCCAGGGTGTCCTCGGCGAAGGCGCTGAAGCGGCGGAACTGGTGCAGCGTGTCCACCACCTCGAACCCGGGGGAGATGCGCACCACCGCCACCGGGCCCACGGGCACCAGCGGCGCGTTGGCGCCGCCCGGCGTGCCGCGGTCGAAGTCGCCGGTGCCGTCGCCCACGCCGTACTTGCGGTAGCCGGTGTTCCACGCGGCCGAGGCCATGACCGTGTTGTCGGCCGTGAGGTCCAGCAGCTCGCGGGTGCGGCCGGTGGGGGGCGCGGTGGTGGCGCCGCCCGTGGCCCAGATCACCGAGTCGATGGCCGGCGCCGTGCCCGAGGCCGCGGGGCGCCGCAGCGCCACGAAGTCCGGCGCGGTGGCGCTGGTGGTGTTGGAGAGCTGGATGGCCGTGCCGCCCCACTCGCCGATGGCGGTGACGCCGCCGTTGCGCGCCGGGTTGGAACGCGCGGCGATGATGCCGAAGCCGTTGGCGGGAACGACCATGCTGGTGGAGAAGGTCACCTGCTCGGTGCTGCTGCCCGAGCGCGAGGCCAGCCGCCAGCCGTTCAGGTCCACCGGGTCGCGGCCCACGTTGGCGATCTCCACGTACTCGCCCAGCGAGTCGTCGGTGGCGTTGGGGTTCGCCATCACCTCGCTGATCACGAGGCGCGGCTCCAGCGGGGCCTGCACGTAGACCTTGAAGGTGAAGGTGCCCACCGTCACCGGCACGGTGAACTTCCACCCGCGGGCCGCCGTGGTGGCGCCCGAGGCGAGCGGGCCGGGGTAGGCGTAGTACGACTGGCCGCCGGCCGTGAAGCTGCCGGTGCGCGCCGTGTCCACCGTGATGGTGCCGGTGCCCGAGGTGGCGGTGGGCGGGTTCTGGAAGAAGACGCGCAGGCTGTCCGCGGCCACGCCGTCCTTGGTGCCCATGGCTTGGGCCACGGTGCCCGGGGTCACGCCCAGCAGGTTGCGCACGGTCGCGTCGAAGGTGAACGCCGCCGACGCGGTGTCGTAGTGCACGTTGCTGGACGCGAGCGTCACGAAGGTGCCCTGCCCGCCCACGATGGCGCGCCGCGACGCGCTGGCGCCCGCCCCCGCGGCCAGGCAGACCACGGTGCCGGCACGCACGTTGGCGGTGCAGTCCAGCGCCCGCGTGTCGTACGTGCCCGGCAGGCCCATTATGGGCGGCAGCTCCGGCGCGACCGGCGCGCGGTCCTCGCAGGCAGCCAGGAGCGAGATCGCGAGCGGCAGCACGCACGCGAACGCGCGAGCGGCGGGCTGCCGGAAGGGGGACGATTCCATGTGTGGGCACACTCGGTTCGAGGGGGACAACGGCCGCGGAGGGCGGCCGGGACGGAGACGTATTCGCTTGGGGGCCTGCCGGATGGGACGGAAACATAACGAACGACCGTCCGCGCGTGGAGTGCGGCGACGGGCCGCCGCTCGCATCTCGCCGTAAGATGCTCCCCGCCGGCGCGCGGGGCCAGGCTTTCATGTAACACGGACGCACCGCGCGGGGCACATCAACGCCGCCCCGCCCGCGGCGCAGCGCATCCGTCGCATCAGCCGGGGCGCGGCGGGACTGCGTCGACGTCCGCCGAGACGGAGACGATCTACCGGTCCGCTCCACCCGCCGTGCTCGATCGACCGACATCTACCCGGGCCGCTCAACATCTACCAAGCCGGGAGCCGGTCCGTCTTCCGATGGGTGATTGGTAACGACTGGTCCGTGGATGTGGACCGGCGGTCCCGATTCAAATCCGCCGACCCGTTCCACCCTGCGCGCGGGGATGCGGGGAGGACGGCCGCCGTGCATCTCCCGAAAGCCGTTCTTGGCCAGGAGATGCGATGCGACGAATCTCCTGGCACCGGGGCGGGTCAGCGGCGGGACATGCGGGCGTCGGCGGGGACCTTGGGGACCTTGACGAGGCCGGCGACGATGGCCTGGCGCAGGGTCTCCACGCGGTAGTACACGCTGTCCGGGATGAGCGGACGGTTGCGGGCGTCGTACACGTAGCCCACCGCGCCGTCCGACAGCCCCTGCGACAGGAGGCCGCCGTGGAACCGGCCGCTCCTCACCTGCTCCACCAGGCCGTAGAGCGACACGTCCAGCTTCTTGGTCACCGAGGTCAGCACGTGGCCGGGCGCCTCGGCGCTCTGGTCGACGTCCACGCCGATGACCCACCTGTTCGCCTGCTGCGCGGCCTGGAACACGCCCTTGCCGGTGCCGCCGGAGGCGTGGAAGATCACGTCGGCGCCCGCGCCGTACTGCGCCAGCGCCAGGGCCAGCCCCCGCTCCGGCTGGTTGAAGGCAGCGGGCCCGGTGCCGGCGTAGTCCACCAGCACCACGCAGTCCGAGCACACGGCGCGCACGCCGGCCGTGTAGCCCGCCTCGAACTCGCGCACGATGGGCGAGTACATGCCGCCCACGAAGCCCACCTTGCGGGTGGCGGTCTTGAGCCCCGCCAGCGCCCCGGCCAGGTACGCGCCCTCTTCGGCGCGGTAGGTGATGCCGGCCATGTTGGGCGGCAGCGGCAGCGCGCGGCCCTGCTCGTCGGTCACGGGCGCGTAGTCCAGCACGGCGAACTTGCCGGCGGGATGGTCCTTGGCGACCTGGAAGGTGGGCTGGCTGGCCATGAAGCTGACGCCCACGACCAGGTCGCGACCCTCTTCCGCGAAGCGGGTGACGCCGGACAGCGTGGCGTCCTCGCGCTGCACGTCGGCGATGGAGGTGTCGGCGCCCAGGGCGGCGGCGGCGCGGCCCGCCCCGGCCACGGCTTCGTCGTTGAAGCCCTTGTCGCCGCGCCCGCCGGTGCTGAGCACCACGCCCACGCTCGGCCCCTTGCCTCCCGCGGCGGCGGACTGCGCGGCGTCGCGGCAGCCGGCGGAGAGGACGACGGCGCAGGCGGCGATCGCGGCGCGGCGGATCTTGGGGTGCGTCACGGTCACCTTCCCGGGGGGATGCGGAAGTAGCTCACCATGGCCTGCAGCGCGTCGGCCTCGGCGGCCATGCGCTCGGCGGTGGCGGCCAGCTCCTGCGAGGCGGCCGCGTTGTTCTGCGTGATCTGGTCCACGTCGCTCATGTGCGACGTGACCTCGCCGATGCTCTGCGTCTGCAGGGTGGACGAGCCGGCCACCTCCTGCATGAGCTCGGCGCTGCGGCGGATCACGGGCTCCAGCCCGCCCATGAGGTGCGCCGAGCGCTCGGCCACGCGCCGGCTGTCGGCGGCGATGCCGCGGATCTGCGCGGCGGCGGCCTGGCTGCGCTCGGCCAGGCTGCGCACCTCGTCGGCGACGACGGCGAAGCCGCGCCCGTGCTCGCCGGCGCGCGCGGCCTCGATGGCGGCGTTCAGCGCCAGCAGGTTGGTCTGGTCGGCCAGCTCGTGGACGACGGAGATGCGCTCGGTGATCTCCTTCATCGCCTTCATGGTCTCCACCGCGGCCGTGCCGCCCTGCTGCGCGTCTGCCGCGCTGCGGAGCACGATCTCCTGCATGTCCAGGCTGCGCTGGGCGCTGCCCGCGGCGGCCTGGTTGATGGCGCGCAGCGACTGCGACGTCTCGGCGAT
>DASRQW010000497.1 GCA_035696245.1 Longimicrobiaceae bacterium
CCGTCCCGGCCGGAAGCTACGGCTTGGGAGAGGCCTGCGCGCCGACGAGCGCTTCCAGGCGGGCCAGGCGTGCCTGGAGGTCCGTCACCTGGCCGGAGAGCCGGTCGACCTCGGCCGCCTTCCGCTGGAGCTCGGCCTGCGAGGCGGCGAGCTGGCGCGTCCTCTCCTCGAGCGCCTTCACGCCCGCGAAGTTGACGCCGTCTATGTCGCCCATCCCGATGCTCGACCCGCCCACGCCCAGCCCGAAGCCCTGGCGGAAGTCCTCGGCCACGGGCCCCAGGTGGCGTACCTGGCCCGCCTCTTCGTTGTAGAACCACGTGGTGACCGGCGTCGCGCGGAAGCGGCTCAGCACGTCCTCGCCGTTCACCGCCGCGAACCCGTGCTTGATGGTGCGGCTGGACGAGCACGAGAAGGTGCCCGAGCCCGCGGGCAGGTCGCAGCCGGTGTTGCCGCCCACGCCCGCGGCCGAGTTGCTGGCGAAGCTGGTGCGCAGGATCACGCCGCCGGGCGCGCGCAGGCGGAACTCACCGTTGGCCTGCGCCCGCACCGAGTCGGTCTGCGTGCTGGGATCGACCACGCCGGCCAGCACGATCGAGCCGATGTGCCCGTTGTTGCTGCCGCGGTAGCCGATGGTCACCGAGTTGTCGTTGTTGGCCGTGGTGCGGTAGCCCAGCGCCACCGCACCCTGGCCGCCCGCGCGCACCGTGTAGCCGATGGCGGTGCACGCGAAGCCCGAGCAGACGTTGCTGGCCCCGGCGCTGAAGCCCGCCGTGCCGCTCACCGTGACCGCCGAGCCGAAGCCCACGCCCACGGTGGAGCTGACGGTCACCTGGTCGCCGTACGCGAAGGCGCCGTAGCCGCTGGCGATCACCTGGTTGCCGCCCGCGAAGGTGAAGTCGTCCATGTTCACGTCGTCCCAGTTCGTCTGCGACGTAGGCACGCGCCCGAAGCGGACTGAGCCGCGGCAGGGGATCCACTCGAAGCGGGTGCCGGCGCCGGTGGCCGGGAGCTGCGCGGCGCAGCCGGTGGTGTTGCCCGCGTCCCGCACGAAGCCGTACGCCACGAACGCGCCCGAGCTGTCCACCCGCATGCGGTCCGCGACCGGGCTGCCCGCCTGGAGCTGGAGGAGGATGGGCGACTGGGCGCGGGCGGGGCCGGCCAGCAGCGTTCCCGCCACCAGCGGCAGGGCGATCGAGAGAATTCGGCGAAGTCTCATCTGGACCTTGGGCGTAGTGTGTGAAGAGCGGCCGGGAGGCGGCTCAGGGAACCTGCTTGAGGAGGAAGCCCGCGCTGCGCAGTAGGCCGCCCCGCACCAGCACCGGCGCGGAGGTCGTCGTGTTGGCGGACAGGGAGTACGTGCCGGTGACCGTGAGCCCCGGCACCGTGCCCGCCACCGTGCAGCCGGTGCCGGTGAGCACGAGGTGGCCGGTGGTGGCGGTGATCGAGCCGGTCCCGGCGGTGGCGGCGTCGTCGGCCACGGTGAGGTCGAACCCGGCGAGGCTCACAAGCCCGCCGTTCGCCACCGAGACGCCGCCGATGAACGTGTTCGCCGCCAGCAGCGGGTAGCGGGGCGCCCCGCCCGGCACCAGCGCCGAGTCAGTCGGCACCGGCGCGGCCGAGGGGAAGCCCACGCCGGGTGCGTCCCAGTTCGCCGGGTCTGTCCACGCGGTCGAGACGCTGCCGTTCCACGTGCGCCCGATGCCCGTCACCGTCGCGGCCAGGTTGCCCGTGCGGGTGCCGCTGGTGGCGGTGATGGTCACCGCGCCCCCGGAGATGGGCTTCACGCCCCCGGAGCCGTCCACGGTGGCCCGCGCCGCGTCTGACGTGCCCCACGTCACGAGGGCGCCGGGAACCGGGTTGCCCACCGCGGTGACCACGGTGGCCGTCAGCGCTTGCGGCGTGCCCGGGCGCAGGGACGTCACGGTGGGGGCGATCTTCACGAAGCCGTCGGGGAACTGCACCGGCGCCGACACGTAGACCTGAAAGGCGAACGTCGTCACCGTGGGCGGCATCACCAGCGTCCACGTGCGCGCCGACGACGTCGCGCCGGTCGCGAGCACCTGGTTGTACTGGTAGAACGGCTGGCCCGCCCCCGTGAAGGTCGCGAAGCCGTCCGGCACCACCGCCACCGTGCCCGTCCCCGACGTGGCCGCGGGGCCGGTGAAGAAGAACACGCGCACGCCGTTGGGCGACAGCGTGCTGCCGTCGGTGGTGCCCAGGGGCTGCGGGATCAGGTTCTTCACCGTGACGTCGAACGTGAACTGGCCCGTGCCGCTGTTGTACGCCTCGTTGGTAGACGCCAGCGTGACGTACGTGTTCTGGTTGCCCACGATCAGGTCGGCGTTCGCGCCGCCGGCCGTGGGCTGCGCGAGGGTGCAGTCCACCCGCTTCGCCTCGCGGTCGCCCTTGCAGTCCAGCGCCACCAGGTTCGTGGGCTCGGCGGGGGCGCCGGGCGTGCCGGGCTTGGGCGTGGGAGCCAGGGGGTCGGACTGGTCGCGGCACGCGGAGAGCAGCAGCACGAGCACGGCGGCGGCAATCCGGGCGCGCGGTGTGGAGCGCAGCATCGGTCCTCCGAAGGGACGAGTGGGCGGGGCGCGCGGCGGGCGCGGCCTGCGGAGTGGCGGCTGGGGTGTGGGATTCTGGCTGGCCGGACCGGGCAGGCGCCGGTCGCGTATGGCGGTCCAGAGGGGCCGCAAAGCACGACCGGAGCCGGTCTGCCTGGCGCCATGATACCGGTCGCGGCTGCGCCAAGCAAGCTCCGTGAACAGACGGATCTTGCGTTGTTGCAACGACTTTTCGCAGTTTCCGGTACGCCGCTGCGCGAGCCGCACGCCGGACCGCATCTCCCGCCGGGGCGATCGGTTGCGCCGCAGGTGTGCGCGGAAACGCCAGAAGATGCGGCGGGGGAGATGGTTGCGGCGGACGTGCGCGCGTGTCCGGAAACGTATGTATGCGAATATCGCGTGGATCTTCGGAAGGAACGGACGGCGGAATACCGTACGTTTGTTGTTTCGCGATCGTCCGCGCATGTTTCGGGGATGCCGCCTTCGCGCGGCAGCGCGAGCGGCGCCGGACGAGCAGCGGGGCGCGGCCGAATCGTCGGCCGCGCCCCGCATCATCGTCTTTCTTCTCGATAGCCCGGTTCCCCGCTACGCCGCTGCCGGGGGAAGACGAGTCGCCGTGGGAGTCGCCCTTCATCGGCCTCGGATGCTTCTCCGCACGGTGGATCCGCTCAGGCGGGGCGGATGCCCGCGACGGCGAGGGCGATGAGCAGCGCGCGCTCCACGCCCAGCGCGCCCTTCTCGTTGCTGTACCACTCGTCTAGCGTGTGGATGCCGCCGGAGTCGCCGCCCGCGCCGATGGCGATGGAGGGGATTCCCAGCGAGATGGGCAGGTTCGCGTCGGTGGACGAGGCGACCAGCTCCGGCCGCTCGCCCAGCGCCGAGGTGACGTCCAGCGCGGCCCGCACCAGCGGCGCGTCCGGCTCCGTCTGGCCCGACGGCCGGTCGCCGATGGTGATCAAGCGGCACGCGAGCGCGGCGTCGCCCGGGCGGCGGCGGGCGTTCTCGGCCGCGACGGCGCGCTCCACCTGCGCCCGCGCCATCCGCTCGATCCGTGGCAGCGCGCCCGGCGCCTCGCTGCGCATGTCCAGCTCCAGCCAGGCCGCGTCGGGGATCGCGTTGATGCTGGTGCCGCCCGCCATCCGCGCGACGGTGAGCGACGAGCGCTCCGGCGAGGGCAGCGCCAGCCCGGCCAGCCCGGCGACCGCGATCCCCAGCGCCTGCAACGGGTTGGGCGTTCCGCGGTCCGCCCAGGAGTGCCCGCCCGGCCCGTCGACCTCCACCCGCAGCCGCCGCGACCCGATGGCGCGGTGCACGATGCGGCGGATGCCCGACCCGTCCACCGCCACGAAAGCCCTGGCCGCCCGCAGCGGCGCGCCTTCGCGGAACAGGTGCTTCACGCCGCGCAGGTCGCCCGCGCCCTCCTCGCCCACCGTCGCCGCGAAGACGATGGGCCGCGAAGTGTGCGCGCCGCTCTCCACCAGCGCGCGGGCCACGGCGAGAAGGCCGGCCAGGCCGCGGCAGTTGTCCGTGATGCCCGGCGCGTAGATGCGTCCGTCCCGCTCGCGCGGCGCCACGTCGGTGCCCGCCGGGAACACCGTGTCCAGGTGCGACGCCAGCACCAGCGCGCCCTCGTCCGTCAGCGGCGCGCCGGGAAAGCGGGCGAGCACGTTGCCCGCCTCGTCGGTCGTGACGTCCGCCAGGCCGATCCGGGCGAAGCGCTCCGCCACATAGCTGGCGCGCTCGGCCTCGTGGAAGGTGGGCGCGGCGATCTGCACCAGCGCCTTCTGCTCGCGCAGCGTCTCCGCGTCGCCGGAGTGGACGAGCGCGCGG
>DASRQW010000498.1 GCA_035696245.1 Longimicrobiaceae bacterium
CGAAGTGCGCCGCGCCGCGCTCGCGGGCGCCGACCCCGTGGAGGCGTCGCTGCTCACCGCGCAGGTATATCTTCGTCAGGGGCTGGACGGCGAGGCGCTGGAGCGGTTCGACGCGGCGCTCGTCCGCCTGGAAGGCGCGGAGTGGTCGCCCGAGGCGGCGCGCGCGTGGAGCGGACGCGCCCGCGCGCTGCTGCGCCTGCACCGCCCGGCAGACGCGCGCGAGGCGGCGGAGACGGTGCGGAAGCACGCGCCCGACGACCGCGAGAACCTGCAGGTCCTCGGCGAGGCGCTGCTGCTCCAGGGCGAGGCGGTGGATGCGATGCGCGTCTTCTCCCACGCGTGCGCGCTCGACCCGGCGGACGCGTCGCTGATGCGGCACCTGGGCCGTGCGGCGCTGGCGGCGGGGCGGACGGCGGATGCGGAGAAGGCGTTGCGGAAGGCCGTCTCGCTCGACCCGGAGTTCGTCGCGGCGCGCGTGGAGCTGGGGCGCCTGCTGCTGGACGGCGGGCGTGCGGCGGATGCGGTCGCGGAGAGCCGCGCCGCGCTGGACGTGCTGCCGACGTACGCCGACGCCGCGTATCTGCTCGCCTCCGCCCTGCGCGCCGCGAAGCAGCCGGCGGAGGCGCGGCTGGCGCTGGTCGACCTGCTCGCGGGCGACCCGTACCACTTCGAGGCGCTGGTCCTGCTCGGCCTAGTGCTGGGGGACGAGGGGCGGCGGGACGACGCGCGCCACGCCTTCGGCCGCGTGCTCAAGTTCGACGCCTCGCGGGCCGACGCGCTCTTCCACCTGGGCGTGGTCGCGGGCGAGGAGCGGCACTTCCGCGAGGCCATCTCGTTCTGGCGCCGCACGGTGGACGCGGCGCCCGAGGGGCCGTACGCCGCCCTGGCGCGAGACAACATCGCGACCGCGCTGGACCTGGCGCGCGTCTTCCAAACCGCGGGCACGTAGCCGATGGCCATCGAGGGACCGCTCCGCGAGCTGGCGCTCAGCGACGTCTTCCAGCTCCTGGACCTGTCGCGCAAGTCCGGCGTGCTCAGCATCACCAGCGAGGCCAAGGCCAAGCCCGCCCTGGTGCGCTTCGACCGCGGCGCGGTGGTGGCCGCCGAGCTCCCTGGCAGCACCGAGCGCATCGGCCACCTGCTGCTCCGCGCCGGCAAGGTGACGGAGGCGGACGTGGAGGGCGCGCGGCGGGTGCAGCAGCGCCGTCCGGGCACGCCGCTGGGCGCCATCCTGGTCGAGCAGGGCACCGTGGCTCCGGCGGACGTCGCGCGGCAGCTCCGCTTCCAGATCCAGGAGACGGTCTTCGACCTGATCCAATGGAAGGACGGCTACTTCCGCTTCGAAGAGGCGGTCACGCCGCCGCCCGGCCCCATCTCGGTGCGCGTGAGCACCGAGTCGCTGCTGATGGAGGCGGCGCGCCGCATCGACGAGTGGAGCACGCTGGAGTCGAAGATCCCCCACATGGGGGTGATCCCGGCGCTGGTGGGCGACAGCGCCGAGGGCGCCACGCTGGACCTGCACCCGGCCGAGTGGGAGGTCCTGGCGGAGATCGACGGCGCGCGGACGATGAAGGAGATCGCGGGCGGGCTGGGACGCAGCGACTTCGACGTCGCCAAGATCGTCTTCGGCCTGGTGAGCACCGGCGTGGTGGAGATCGTGGAGGAGCGCGCCCCCGAGGTCGCCGGCGCCGCCCGCGACCGTCCGTTGCGCGACGCACTGGGCGAGGCGCGGCTGGCGCTCAGCGACGGGGCGGCGGAGCGCGCGCGGCGCATGCTGGACGACCTGGTGCGCGCCCACTCCGACCGGCCGGAGGTCTACCTGATGCTGGCCGAGGCGCAGCGCCGCGTGGGCCGCTGGGCCGAGTCGCTGCACTCGCTCGGCCGCGCCGCCGCGCTGGACCCGCTGGCGCCGCAGGTGCACTACCACCTGGGCTTCGCCGCCGCGCACACCGGCGACCTGGGCCGCGCGCAGGAGGCGTGGGACACGTACCTGCGCCTGGGCGATCCCGAGCCGCGCCGCCGCGACGTGGCCCTCCGCGCCCAGGCCGCCGCCGAGGTGCTGCGCCTGGTGATGGACGAGGAGGGCCTGTGAGCGCCACGCCCCAGCAGGTGCGCCAGTGGAGCGAGGAGGTGGCGCGCGATCCCGGCAGCATGGCGTTCGTGCCGCTGGCAGCCGCGTACCGGTCGCAGGGGCGGCAGGACGCCGCGCTGCGCCTTTGCATCCGCGGGCTGGAGCGCAACCCCACCAACGTAGAGGCGCACTACCTGCTCGGCCTGCTGTACCGCGAGGCGGGCGACGGCGTGCGCGCCTTCGACGAGTGGGACATCGCGCTGCACCTGTCGCCCGAGCACCGGATGGCGAGGCGCGCCGTCGGGCTGCTGTGCGCCGACCGCGGCGAGTGGGCCGCCGCCGCGCGCCACCTCTCCCGCGCCGCCACGGACAACCCGGCCGACGCCGAGGTCGCCGAAGCCCTCGCGAACGCGCGGCAGCGCGCGGGCGGCATCGGCGTCCCCGTCACCACGCCCAAGCCGCAGCCCGAGACGCAGCCCGCATCCGGCTCCGCGCAGCCGCAAACCGCTGGTGGATCGGTAGATGCGCCTCGTCCCGCCGCTCCCGTCGCATCGGCCGAAGTGCCCCGCCCGGCATCCCCCGTCATCTCGGCGGATGCGGCGCAGGCAACGGCCTCGCCCCAGTCGGCAGATGTGCGGCCGGCGACGGCATCCGCATCTACCGACTCGGGAGATGCACGGCAGGCGACGCCGCCCGCATCCAACGCCTCGGCAGATGTGCAGGCGACGACAGCGTCTGTATCTACCGTCTCTGCTGATGCGCAGCCTGCGACGGCGGCCGTATCCACTGACGCGGTAGATGCACAGCGGGCCGCGGCTCCGTCTGGCGCAGCGAGTGGAGATTCGGCGGCGACATCCGATCGCCCGTCGTCGGCCGCTTCGGCGGATGCGGCAAGGGCGAGGGGAGATGCCGCTCCGGCGTCGGTTGGCGGCGCGACGGGCGAGGTGTGGGACACGCTCGAAGAGGAGTTCCGCGGGTTCGCGGCGGAGCGCGGGGTGGTGGGCGCGGTGCTGCTGGACGACCACGGCTACGTGCTTGCAGGCGAGATGCAGGTGAACGGTCGCGACCGCGGGCCGGAGATCGCCGCCGTCCTCTCCGGCGCCTCGTCCGAGGCCGAGCGCGCCATCCGCCACCTGAGCCTCGGCAAGTGGCGCGGCATCCTGCTGGAGACGCCGGACGCCACGGTCCGCATCGCCCCCACGGAAGACGGCGGCATGCTCGCAGTCGCAGCGCGCCGCGAGGTGCCCACCGGGCGAGTCCTCCGCGTGGCCGCCCGCGCGCTGGATGCCGCCGCGCGCTTCGCGGGCTCCGGCGGGGGGCGCCCGTGAGCGCCTACGCGGAGCTTCTCGCGAGCGTCAACGCCGTCCGCGGCGTCCGCGGCTCCATGATCGTCGCCGCCGAGGACGGCCTGGTCGTCGAGGAAGACCTGATGATCGGCGTCCCCGGCGAGGCCGTGGCCGCGCTGGTCGCCTCGCTCTTCCGCCGCGCGCGCCGCTCGGTGCAGGCGGCGGACTTCGGCGGCGCCTCGTTCCTCCAGGTCGAGGGCGACGACGGCCTGCTCTTCGCCGCCGCGCCGCCGCAGCTGGGCGACCTCCTTCTCGTCGTCGTCGCCGAGAGCTGGGTCAACGTGGGCCTGGTGCGCCTGGAGGCCGCGCGCGTGGCCGGGGCGCTGGGATGAGGCGCGCCGACCTGGAGCAGTACGTCGGTGACCTGGCGGGCCCGGTGGAGCGGTTCGCGCGGGAGGCCGGCGTGCGGCTGGTGCTGCTCATCAACGAGAGCGGCCAGGTCCTCGCCCAGCGCGGCTTCGCGCGCGCGCTGGACGTGATGGGCGTCGCGGCGCTGGGCGCCGGCATCCACGCATCGTCGCGCGCCATCGCCCGGCTGCTGCACATGGACGGCTTCAGGCACCTGCACCAGGCGGGCAGCGCGGGCCAGGTCTTCATCGGCCCTTTCCGCACCCCGGCCGAGGAGCTGATCCTGATCACCGTGTTCGGCGAGGACTCGTCGCTGGGCCTGGTGCGCGTCTTCTTCGACCAGCTCGTGGGCGAGGTGGGGCGGCTGCCGGGCTGGAGCGCCGCGCGCCCAACGGGAGATGCCGCCAGCTTCGAGCGCGACCTGGAAGCGGGGCTCGACCATTTTTTCGGAAACGTCTAGGACCTTGCGCACACCCGCGCCACACCGCGCCGGCCGCGCCTGACGGGAAGAGGAACACCGCATGTCTCTGGTCAACTACTCGACCCGCGAGATCACCAGCAAGATCGTCTACTACGGGCCGGGCCGGTCCGGGAAGACGACCAACTTGCAGTACGTGCACGGCCAGGTGCCCGAGGAGCGCCGCGGCCGCATGGTCTCGCTCGCCACCGAGACCGACCGCACCCTGTTCTTCGACTTCCTGCCGCTGGACCTGGGCACCATCTCCGGGTTCCAGACCAAGTTCCAGCTCTACACCGTGCCGGGGCAGGTGTACTACGACGCCACCCGCAAGCTCGTGCTCCAGGGCGCCGATGGCGTGGTCTTCGTGGGCGACTCGCAACGCGCGCAGCAGCAGGAGAACGTGGAGAGTTTCCGCAACCTGCAGGTAAACCTGCTGGAGCAGGGCGTGGACCCGCGCACCATTCCCATGGTGCTCCAGTACAACAAGCGCGATCTGCCGGACGTGATGAGCGTGGAGGAGATGGACGACCTGCTCAACTACCGCAACCTGCCGCGCTTCGAAGCCCGCGCGCTGGCCGGCGCCGGCGTGTTCGACACGCTGCGCGGCATCAGCGAGCTGGTGCTGCGGCGGCTGTCGCAGCGCTTCGGGCGCGCGGTGACGCAGGCGCAGGGATGATGACGTCATGACGTTCGAGCAGGACCCCCGCTTCACCTTCGACACCTTCGTCGCCGGTCCCGGCAGCCGCATGGCCGCGGCCGCCGCCCGGCGCGCCGCCGAGTCGCCGGGCACCAGCTACAACCCCCTCTTCCTGTACGGCGGGCGCGGCGTGGGCAAGACGCACCTGCTCCACGCCGTCGGCGGCTTGGCGCGCACCGTGCGCCCGGACCTGCGCGTCGTCTACCAGACGGCCGAGCAGCTGGTGGACGGACTCACCGCCGCCGTCGCCTCGGGCACGGTCGAGGCGTGGCGCGACGCGTACGTGGACGCGGAGCTGCTGCTGCTGGACGACGTGCAGATGCTCGCGGGAATGACGCGCACGCAGGACGAGCTGCTGCGCCTGTGGGACGCCATCGACCGCACCCGCGTGCAGTTCGTGCTCGCCGGCGACCGGCCGCCGCCGGAGATCGACGGGCTGTCCGACGCGCTGCGCGCCCGCCTCTCCGGCGGCCTCACCGTCGACATCGCCCCGGCCGAGGTGGAGACGAGGCTCGCCATCGTGGAGCAGGCGGCGCGGGACGGCGGTGTGGAGCTCTCCGGCGGCGCCGCGGAAGCGATCGCCGGGCTGCCGCTGGACGGCGGCCACGACCTCCAGCGCGGCGTCGGCCGCCTCGGCGAGGTGCAGCGCGCGGAAGGCCGCCCGCTGCCGGCCGACGAGGTCGCGTCCCTGCTCGCCCCGGCCGAAGCCGCGGCGCCGGTCGACGAGTTCAGCGCGTTCCTCTCCGATATCGCGTTCACGGTCGAGCAGCTGGTCGAAGCCGCCCCGTGGCGCAAGACGCTGGCGGAGGCCATCCTGCGCTGGGAAGGCGAGGGCATCCGCTGCCGCCGCCTGGAAGAGGCGCTGGAGACCGACTCCGCTCCCGACGTCGAATCGCTCATCTCCGGGTTCTCGGCCGACGTGGACCGGCTCCGCGCCGCCGCGGCGGAGCTGGAGAAGATCGAGGGACGCGCCTCGTCGTCCCCGCTCCTCAAGGACCCGGACCGCGCCGCCGAGGCGGAGGCGCTGGTCGAAGCCGCCCGCGCCGAGGCCAGCCGCCGCGCCGCCGATCCCGCCGGGAAGCCCGCGGAGCCCGGGCCGCGCGTGGACCGCTGGTTCTTCAACGCCGAGAAGGTGGCGTGGTCGTGGGTGGCGCTGGACGACCGCATCATCGAAGAGGTGGGCTGATGGCCATCAAGGGAAACCTGCGCGAGGCCTCGCTCCCCGACGTGCTCCAGCTTCTGGCCATGGGGCAGAAGACGGGGTGCCTGGCGGTGACCGACCGGTCCAACTTCGGCTACATCTACTTCGACCGCGGGCGCATCACGTACGCCAGCATCGTCAACCGGCGCGACCGGCTGGGCGACCTGCTGGTGAAGAACGGCCTCGTCCGCGCCGCCGAGCTGAACGCCGCCATCGAGGACCAGGGCGCGCACCCCGGCCTGCGCCTGGGCGAGATCCTGATCCGCCGCGGCGCCATCACGCGCGAGCAGCTGGAGCAGTACATCCGCATCCAGATCGAGGAGGCAGTCTACTTCCTCTTCACCTGGTCGCAGGGCTCCTTCTACTTCGAGGCCGAGCAGCGGCCCGACGAAGGGGCCATGCTGGTCTCCATCAACCCGGAGAACCTGCTCCTCGAAGGCGCCCGCCGCATCGACGAGTGGAGCCTGATCGAGAAGAAGATCTCGTCGCTGGAGCTGGTCTTCGAGCTGGACCGCTCCAAGCCGGTGGACGGCATCGAGCTGTCCGAGGAGCAGCGCAAGATCCTGCCGCTCATCGACGGGCGGCGCAGCGTGCAGGAGATCATCGACGAGTCGGGGATGGTGGAGTTCGACGTGGGCAAGGCCATCTTCGGCCTCATCCAGGCCGGCTTCGCCCATCCCGTCGGCCGCCGCGCGGCCGAAGCGGTGCGCGAGGTGCCGCAGGCGCGCATCGACGAGCACCGCAACCTGGGCGTCGCCTTCTACAAGACGGGGATGTACGAAGAGGCCACCCGCGAGTTCAAGCGCGTGGCCGAGCTCCAGCCGCACAGCCTCGATTCCCGCTTCCACCTGGCGCTCATCGGCCTGCGCAACGGCGACGACCGCTTCGCCATCCGCTACCTGCGCGAGGTGATCGAGGTCGGCGGCCCGCGCGCCGCGGCGTTCCACGACATGTCGCTGGCGCTGGAGCGCATCGGTCGGCTGCCTGACGCGCGCATCGCGGCCGACCAGGCGTTTCGCTTGGCCGCCCGCCGCCCCGCGGTCCTCCTCTCCCGCGCCATCCTGCTCCTGAAGCAGGGCGAGGTCCACCCCGCGGCCGAGGCGTTCGCGGAGTACCGCTCGCTGATGGGAGATGCGCGGCCGCCCGCGGCGTACTTCGCCTTCGCGCTGCTGGCCGAGGCCGCCGCGGGCCGCCTCGACGCCGCGCTCGCGCTGGCCGACGAGGGCATCGCCCTGCATCCCCACTCGGCGCCCATCCACCTGCACGCCGGCGCCGTCCGCGAGCGCCGCGGCGAGTGGGAGCTGGCCGAGGCCGCATACAAGCGCGCGACGGAGGAGGACGCGGAATTGCCGCAGGCCGAGAAGTCACTCGGAGATGCGCTCTACCGCCGCGGCGCGTACGACGAGGCGGCCGAGGCGTACCGGCGCGCGCTCAAGATCGCCCCCGAGCTGGGCGACGACACCTACTTCCGGCTGGGCAACATCCACTACAAGAAGATGGAGCGCGAAGAGGCGGTGCGGCTGTGGCGGCGGGCGCTGGGCATCAACCCGCACAACACCGTGGTGCGCACCAACCTGGAGCTGGTGGAGAACGTGCTGCGATGAACCGGCCGCCGTCCGCCCCGCCCCCGTTCCTGCCCCTCACGCTGGAGGGCGACGACGAAGAGCTGGAGAAGCTGAAGGTGAAGATCGAGCGCGACCGCGGCTTCAACTGCCAGTTCTACAAGGACAAGTGCCTGCGCCGCCGCATCGCCGTGCGCATGCGGGCGCGCGGCAAGGCCAGCTTCGCCGAGTACGGCCAGCTGCTGGACCGCGAGCCGGCGGAGTACGAGACGCTGCTCGACACGCTGACCATCAACGTCACCAAGTTCTTCCGCAACCTGGAGACGTGGCGCGCCGTGGAGCAGCTGGTGCTGCCGCCGCTCTTCGACATGCGCACCCACCAGCTACGGGTGTGGAGCGCCGGCTCGTCCAGCGGCGAGGAGGCGTACACCGTCTCCATCCTCGCCCGCGAGTGGGCCGAGAAGCACGGGCGCGGGGCCGACCTCGCGCGGCTGCACGTGCTGGGGACGGACATCGACCGGCGCAGCCTGGAGGCGGCGCAGCGGGGCGAGTATCCCGACCTGTCGCTCCAGGAGACGCCCCAGGCGGTGCGCGAGCGCTGGTTCTCGCCCGGCCCGCCGTACCGCATCCGCCCCGAGGTGCAGCGCAACGTGGCCTTCGTGCGGCGCGACCTGATCTCCGAGCCGCCGCCGCCGGAGCAGAACCTGATCTTCTGCCGCAACGTGGTCATCTACTTCGACCGCGAGATCCAGGAGCGGCTCTTCAAGGGCTTCTACGACGCGCTGGTGCCCGGCGGCTTCCTGGTGATGGGGAAGGTCGAGACGCTGATCGGGCCGGCACGCACGCTCTTCCGCGCGGTGAACAACCGCGAGCGCATCTTCCAGAAACCCGCATGACGCCAAGACAGAGCTTCGTCAAGGTCGCGCAGCACGCCGTGGGGGGGAAGGAAGACGTCCTCGTCACGCTGGGGCTGGGCAGCTGCGTCGCCATCGTGCTGCAGGACCGCGCCGCGGGCGTGGGCGGCATGGCGCACGTCCTCCTCCCCGAGCCGTCGCTGGCGCGCGACGCCAGCAACCCGGCCAAGTTCGCCGCCACCGCCGTGCCGCTACTGCTGGAGGAGATGGGCCGGCTGGGCGCGCGCGCCGGGCGGCTGGAGGCGCGCCTGGTGGGCGGCGCGTCGATGTTCGCCTCGCTCATGGGCCCGGGCTCGCTCAACATGGGCGAGCGCAACGTGCGCGCCTCGCGCGAGGCGCTTCGGAAGGCGGGGATCCCCATCGTCGCCGAGGAGGTGGGCGCCGACTACGGGCGCTCGGTCCGCTTCTGGGTGGGCGAGGGCCGCACCGTCGTCTCGTCGGTGGGGAAGGGCGACATTGTCCTCTGACGCGCGCCCCCGGAAGCACTCGGTCCTGGTCGTGGACGACAGCGCCTTCATGCGGCGCGTCATCAGCGACATGGTCTCGGGCGCCCCGGAGTTCCGCGTCGTAGGCACCGCCCGCGACGGCAACGACGCCCTGCGCAAGATCCACCAGCTCGACCCCGACCTGGTGACGATGGATGTGGAGATGCCGGGGCTGGACGGCCTGGCCGCGCTCGGCTACATCATGAGCGAGACGCCGCGGCCCGTGGTCATGCTCTCCGCCTACACGACCGAGGGCGGCGAGGCGACGCTGCGGGCGCTGGACTACGGCGCGGTGGACTTCGTCGCCAAGCCGTCGGGCACCATCTCGCTGAACCTGGAGACGGTCTCGGACCGGCTGCTGGAAGCGTTGCGGGCCGCCGCCTCCGCCAACCTCTCGAACATCCGCGTCCACGTCGCCCGTCCCGGCGCGGCGAGCCCGCAGCGGGCGGCGCGGACGGACGGCGCGTCGCCGGACATGGCCGTCGCCATCGCCGCCTCCACCGGCGGGCCGCGGGCGCTGGCGGAGGTGATCGCCGGGCTGCGGGCGCCGTTCCCCGCGGCGGTGCTCATCGTCCAGCACATGCCGGCACGCTTCACCCGCACGTTCGCCGAGCGGCTGGACGGCGTGGCGGAGGTGCCGGTGACGGAGGCCGAGGACGGCGAGGAGGTCCGCGCCGGGCACGTCTACCTCGCCCCGGGCGACTTCCACATGCGCGTCGTCCGCGCCCCGGACGGCGTGGTGCGCGTCGCGCTGGACCGCGGCCCCACGGTCTGGGGCGTGCGTCCCGCGGCCGACCACCTCTTCCGTAGCGTCGCGGACGTCTACGGCGCCCGCACCGTGGGCGCCGTGCTCACCGGCATGGGCCGCGACGGGGCCGAAGGGCTGCGCGTGATGGTCGAATCGGGCGGCACGGGCATCGTGCAGGACCGCGCCACCTCCGTCATCTTCGGGATGCCGCAGGCCGCCGCCGAGTGGGCCCAGCGCGTCGTCCCGCTCGGCGCCGTCGCCGACGCGCTCACGGCCGAGGTCCTGGCCATGGGCTCGCGCCTCGCCGCCGCCGAACGGAGTGTGGACGCGTGAGCGGCGAGAGGAAGGATGGGGGATCGAAGCCGGGAGATGGAGACGCGGCGCCGGTGGATTCGCTCCGCGCCTTCGCCCGTGGGCTCTCGGCGGGAGAGATTTCCGTCCCCGCGCCGGTGCCGGCAGATGCGAATCCCGCCGCCTCGTCGGCCGATGCGCGTTCCGGCGGCTTCTCGGCCGATGCGCGGCAGACGGCGTTTCCGGACGGCCATCTCGCCGCCCTGGCGGAGGCGCACGCGGGCTCGGGAGATGCGGACGAGTCCGCCGGTCCCCCGGTCGCGCCTTTCCGCGAGCGCGTGGAGGCGGACGAGGCGGTGCAGGTCGTCGTCTTCGAGATCGGCGGCGAGCTCCACGCCTGCGACGTGCTTCTCGTCGAGGAGGTGGTGACGCGGCAGCCCATCCACCGTCTTCCCGACACGCCCGCGCGGATCGTGGGCGTGCTTCGCCTGCGCGGCGAGCTGGTGCCGGTGCTGGACGTGGCGCCGTTCCTGGACCTCGCGCTGGACCCGTCGCGCCAGCCCGCCGTCCTCGTCGTCGGCACGGCCGAGGGCCGCATCGGCGTCGCGGCCGACGCGGTGCTGGAGGTCGTCACGCTGCCGTCCGGCTCGTATCGCCCCGCCCCGTCCGCCGCAGCGGGCGACGCGTACTCGGCCGGCGTGGCGCGCGTGGACGGCCGGCTCGTGAGCCTCGTCGACCTCGCGGAGGTCCTCCGCGAGCAGACCACCCTGTCCCTTGGGGAAACCCCGTGAGAAACGTACGGCAGCAGGCGGTGCCCCAGGTGCAGCTCGTCACCTTCCGCCTTGGCGGCGAGGAGTTCGGGCTGGACGTGTTCGCCGTCCACGAGATCCTGCGCTGGCAGGAGGTCACGCCCGTCCCCAAAGCCCCGGAGTTCGTGGAGGGCGTCATCGACGTGCGCGGCACCCTGGTGCCGGTGGTCGACCTGCGCAAGCGCTTCGAGCTGGCGAACGCCGCCACCGACGACGACACCCGCATCGTCCTGGTCGACTTCGCCGGCGAGCGCCTGGGCCTGGTGGTCGACTCCGTCACGGAAGTCCTTCGCGTTCCGGAGACGAGCGTGGCGCCGCCACCGCGCTACTTCAAGGGCCTCGCGGCGGAGTTCCTGCGCGGCATCGTGCGCCTGGAGCAGCGCCTTGTCGTGCTCGTGGACATGGAGCGCATCCTCTCCACCCAGGAGCGCATCGCCCTGCTCGAGGCGTACGCGGGCGGCGCCCCGGCAGACGAGGGCGCGGCGGCGCCCCAGCCGTCCAGCCAGGTCTGAGGGAGATGACCGGCGAAGAGCTGCTCGCCGCCTTCCAGGCGCGCTACGACCGCATCTCCCGCGAGCTGGAGGAGGTCAAGCCCGCCGAGCGCGAGCGCGTGCGCCAGGAGATCGTGGGCCTCTTCCGCGAGACCGAGTCCGCGCTGGACCAGCTCACCGCGTTCAAGGAGCGGATCCGCGAGCTGGTGGACCGGTATAAGGCCATCGCCGCCGCCGCGCCGGGCGCCCCTGCCGCCGCGCAGCCCTCCGGCTCCACCTACTCCGACCACCTCGGCAGCTCCACCTACGTCGAGCGCGGCTGGAGCGCCATCGCCGCCGGCGACCACGGGCGCGCCGTTAAGGAGCTGGAGCGCGCGCTGGAGCTGGCGCCCAACGACCCCCAGGCCGAGAGCCTGCTGGGCTGGGCGCAGATGCTGCGCGAGCAGTACGACGAGGCGCTGTACACCTACTACAAGGTGCTCAGCAAGGACCCGAACAACGCCCTGGCCCGCGTGAACCTGGGCTACATCTGCCTCAAGAAGGGCATCTTCGGCGAAGCGATCGAGCACCTGTCCCGCGCCATCCGCCTGGACGACGACCGCAAGGCCACGCTCTACGCCCACTTCTACATGGGCCTCGTCTACCTCGAACGGGAGATGTACGACGACGCGCGCTCGTTCTTCCGGAAGACGCTGGAGCTGGGCCCCAACATGCTCGAGGCGTACTGGGAGATGGGCCACGCCTTCTACCTCGAAGGCCGGAAGAAGGAAGCCGCCGAGGCGTGGCGCACCGGCATGGAGACGAACCGCTTCAACCTCTGGGGCGAGCGCTGCGGCAAGGCCCTCGCCAAGGTCGAAGCCGGCCAGCCCGTCACGTTCGACTGATGGACGATTCCTGTTTCGGGCGATGAAACACGGCGGGGCGCGGATTCGATTCCGCGCCCCGCCGTCCGTTGTCCATCTCCCCCGCGTCTGACGACGGCGGATGGCGCACAGGTCCCCCGCTCCGCGACAGCGATCATCCGCAGGCGCGGACGCGGGTGCCGGCGGCATACGCCGCGGCGGACGGGTCACCGTTGCCCCACGTGGGACGTGCGGCGGAACATGTGGGGCTCGCCCGGCACCGGAATGGCGCGTTCGCGACGCCTGCGGCGGCTCGTGGACCGCCGCGCCGCGAGGGGTTCCCGCTGAAAGGGCAGGGGATTGCGACATTGCGCATCCACGCTCCATTCGCGGCGTTGGATGGCGTATGCTGCTCCTCCCGGTGGCCCGTGGGGCATCCTTGTCCCTGCCAACGCGTTGCCCATCTGCCGCGCACGTACTTCCATGCGCGGATGTCCGAAAAGGTATTGCCAAAACCACTTCCCTGCGTTATCCCTTTAGCTCGTTTCCCGGGGCTTTCGTCTCCGGGGGCGCTCGTCGTATCCGGAGCACCGCCAAAGACCGCCTCCGCGGAGCCCTCCCGGCTCCCGGCCACACGGCCCCTATCGCGTGCCCCGATCCCGAACCCAACAGGCGGCGTCCGCCGCTCCGCGTCCGCGGGAGACCGCTCCCCCGCCGCGGCGCCCGTGCCGCCCTCTCGACCCTCCGCCGCCGCCCGTACGTGGGCCGCGGAGGCCTGCCGGCCCCCTCGCTCGCGACCGCACCGTCATTCGTGCCGCGGGTCGAATCTTTCGGTACCACTGGAGGCGCAATGAACAAGCCGACCCCGCGCACCGCGCGCCGCGCGCTCGCACTGGCGGGCTTCGCCCTGCTGGCCGCGTGCAGCGACGCAACCGCGCCCGTCCGCACGGGCGAGCTGCCCGCCAACCTGGAGCGCGGCATCTACCCGCTCATCTCGGTCGCGAGCCAGACCAAGAGCGCGGCACAGGTGGAGCTGTACCTCAAGCGCGTGCAGGTGTCGCCGTCGCTCGCCAGCTTCCAGGGCGAGCTCACGTACGACCCGCGCATCATGACGCTCGACCACACCGACCTGCCGCCGGGCATCATCGGCGCGACCAACGAGGTGTCGCCCGGCCACGTGCGCTTCGCGGGCGCCTCCATCGACGGCGTGGGCGACGTGCCGGTCTTGGAGCTGCGCTTCACCACGCACGGCGAGCTTTCCCGCGGCGCGTTCGGCGTGAAGGTGGAAGAGGTCGTGGGCGCCGGCGACCTGGCGAACCTGACCTCGGCGGTCTCCACCGGCGAGCCCTTCTTCAGCACGTCCGGCCGGTAGTCACGACGCGCGCGGCGCCCTTCCGGGGCGCCGCGCGCTTTGCCGGCTTTCATCTTCAGCAGAGACGATCCGCATGTTCTCCAGAGCTTCCAGGCGCATCCTGCTCCTGCTCGCGGTCTTCGCCGCGCGGCTCGCCGCCCCCTTAGCCGCGCAGACCGCGGCGGGGCAGCCGGCCACCTCTCCCGCTTCGGCGGCCACCGCGCAGTCCAACGCCGCCCCGGCCATCTGGGGCGACGTCAACGGTGACGGCCAGGTGACGCTGCTCGACGCGCTCGCGGTGATCGCGAACGTGGTGGGCAAGCAGCTCCCCGCCGGCTACACCGTGGCGGGCGCCGACGTGGACGGCAACGGGCAGGTCAGCGCCATGGACGCGCTGGTGATCGCGGGCTACGCCGCCGGGCGCGACATGTCGCGCTACCCGGTGGGCCAGGCGATCAAGGGCACCGGCGACGGTACCGGCGGCACCAAGATCGACGCGCTCGACTGCTCGGTGACGGTTGCTACTGGCGTGATGACCTGCCGCAGCGAGACGCCCGCCGTGGGCTCGGACAACGTCGGCGCAGCGACCGTGGGCAGCCAAGGCCTGTTCGTCAAGTTGACCTCGACCAACACCAGCTTCAACTCCGGCACGGGCATCTTCAGCGCCGACGTGACGGTGCAGAACCTCATCACGCAGACGCTCGGCACGGCCGACGGCACAACGCTGGACGCGGAAGGCGTGCGCGTCTACTTCCATCTCGGCCCTATCGGCGTGCCTTCCGGCATGGTGACGGTGAACAACCCAGACGGGACGGGGAACTTCGTGAGCGGCAGCAATCTGCCGTTCTTCCGCTATCCGCAGCTCCTGGCGCAGAACCAGACGTCGGCGGCCAAGACCTGGCAGTTCCACCTCGACCCGGCCGCCACGACGTTCACCTTCAAGGTGTACGTGGCCGCCAAGGTGAAGCACGAGAACGGCTACGTGGACGTGGCTCCCTCGCCCGACACGCTGCAGGCGGGCGGCACGGTGCAGCTCAGCGCCTCGGCCCACACGGTGACGGGCCAGACCACCGGCCAGCCGATCACGTGGAGCACCGGCGACGGGTCCAAGGCCACGGTCAGCACGAACGGTCTGGTCACGGCAGTGGCTGACGGCAACGTCACCATCACGGCCACGGCCACGGGCGAGGCCCGCGATCCGGGCACGGCTTCGATCGTGGTCCGCACCCCCTCGGCGGACAGCAGCACGATCACGGCGAACCCGACCAACGCGGCGGCCGGTGACAGCTCGCTCATCACGGTGCAGATCCGTTCGCGACTGGGCTTCAACATCACGCACTCGGTCGGTGCGGGTGCCGTGGTGCTCGCCACCACCCATGGTACCCTGACCAGCGTCGTCGACAAGAACAACGGCACGTACACCGCCTACCTGAAGGACACGATCACGCGGACCGACACGGTGACGGGCACGCTGAACGGCGCCGCGATCCACGACTCGGCAACGGTCGCCTTCGGTCCCGCCGCCGCGACGCATTTCATCGTCGAGGCCGCCGGCGGCGGCGCGATTGCCGACCAGCTCGTCAACGCGCCCTTCAACGTTAAGATCACGGCGCGCGACGCGTTCGAAAACGTCGCGACCGGCTTCACGGGCACGGCGACTCTCACGACATTGCCGACGAACCACGTGTCCGCCGGCTCGCCGACCGCCGCGTTCACGGCGGGTGTCCTGGCGTCACAGAGCGTCACCATCAACACGACGGGCGTCGACACGCTCGTCGCGACCGCCGGCTCGGTCGTCGGCAAGAGCAACGGCTTCCAGGTGCAGTCCGCACCGGTGGCGGTGAACGAGGCCCCGGCGCCGACCAGCGTGCCGGGCCAGCCGTTCCATGCCTTCTACAGCACGGCCAGCAGCCCACGGACCGACACCATCGCGCCGAGCGGCGTCTTGGCCAACGACGACCTCGGCTTCCCGCTGGCGGCCATAACGTCGTTCGGCGCGGACAGCCTGGGCGGCACGGTCACCACCAACGCGGCGGGCTCCACCGTGTCGCCTCTTCCCGGCTACACGTCCGGTTCTCTGAGCGTTGCCTCCAACGGATCGGTCATCTTCAGGCCGGCCGACGGCTTTACCGGCAACTATGTCTTCCACTACCGCATCACCAACGTGCGCGGGACGTCGGATGGCCAAGTCACGATCGCCGTGGGCTTCCGTCCGGCGGTAGCCGACGATGCGTACTCATCCGTGCTGGGCAACGTGCCGATCAACACGGCTAAGAGTTCGCAGTTCACGGTCATGCTGAACGATGCAGGCGACGCCAAGAAGGTCAAGCTCAGCACGGCGAGCAACGGCACCGTCACACTGGACTCGCTTACTGGAACCTTCGCCTTCCGTCCGAACGCCGGCTATACCGGCCCGGCCGGCTTCACCTACACGCTGACCAACGGGTTCGGGACGACTGCGGCGGCCACGGTGTCGTTCACGGTGACCGCACCGGTCTGGTTCGTGAAGTCCGACGCTGCGACGAACGGCGACGGGCGGTACGACGCACCGTTCAACAACCTGTCGAGCGCCTTCGCAGCGGCCACGAAGCCGGCTGCGAACCAGGTGATCTTCCTCCACTCCAGCGGCACCAGCTACACCGGCGGCGTGACGCTGCTCGCCGGCCAGAAGCTGATCGGCGGCGGTGCGGCGGGCGCCTTGTTCGAGAACGTGGCGGGCGTGACCTGGCCGGCCGACGCGGCCACGCAGCCCACCATCGGCGGCGCGAGCCCCACCGTATTGGGCGGCCTCACGCTGGGCAGCGGCAACACGCTCCGGGGCTTCAACATGGGCGGGTCGGGCACTCTGACCGGCAGCAGCTTCGGCACGCTGACCATCTCGGAGCTGGGCATCAACACCACGGGGCAGGCGCTGAGCCTGACCACCGGCACGCTGGCGGGCAGCTTCGCCCAGGTCCGCTCGACCGGCGGGACGAACAACGTCTTCCTGTCGAACGTGGCGACTTCGAGCCTGGTCACGCTCGGCACGGCTTCCGACGCGCTCTCCGGCGCGACCGCCGACGCGGTCGTGGTCAGCGGCGGCAACGGCTCGTTCACCTTCCCCGCGCCCATCACGAACACGGCCACCCTCGCGGTGAACGTTTCGGGCAAGACGGGCGGCGCGGTGACGTTCTCGAACGACATCAACCCGACCACGGCGGCGAAGGGCATCTCCGTCACCAGCAACAACAGCGGCACCAACACGATCACCTTCAGCGGCGCCAACCAGAAGATCAGCTCCGGCGCCGCGGCGGGCGTGAACCTGACCAACAACACGGGCGCCACCATCAGCTTCACGGGCGGCAACCTGGTCATCGCCTCTACCACCGGTAACGGCTTCAATGCCACCGGCGGCGGCACCGTGATCGTGGACGGCGCGACGGACAACAGCACCATCTCCAGCACCGGCGGCATCGCGCTGAACGTGGTGAGCACGACCATCGGCTCGGGCGGGCTCAACTTCAAGAGCATTAGCGCCACCGGCGGCAGCAACGGCATCGTGCTGAGCGCGACCGGCACGACGGCGGGCCTCACCGTAGCCGGCGACGGCTCCACGGCGGGCTCGGGCGGCTCCATCACGAACGCGACCGGCGGTGACGGCGCCACCGCGGGCAACGGCGTCTACCTGAACGGCGCCCGCAACGTGAGCCTGAATTGGATGGCGTTCAGCGGCCACCAGAACAACGGCGTCTACGGTACGGGCGTGCGCGGCTTCACGCTGAACAAGACGCGCTTTACGGGCACGAACGGGAACAGCAACAACAGCGGCGGCTCGTTCAACGAGTCCGACGTGCAGCTCGTGGACGTCGGCGGGCCGGTGAAGCTGACTAACTCGCGGTTCGACGGCGCGGCTTACAACGCGGTCCGCATCGAGAACATCTCCGGCACCGCTCCCGCGCTGGACTCGCTGGTCCTCGCCTTCGACTCGGTGGGCACCATGCAGGGCAGCACGGGCGACGTGCGCGGCACCGCGCTGCTGGTCAACCTGATGGACGGCACGGCCGACGTCCGGTTCCGGAACAACAACGTCCTGGCCTGGTGGGGCAACGCGATCCACTCGCTGATCCAGGGCACGGCTTCGGGCACCACCCGCATCACCGGCAACTTCGTGGACAACACGAACGGCGCGCTGGCCGGTGCCGGCGGGATCTGGGTGGCAGGCGGCAACCACGCGTACAACATCTCGGGCAACACCGTGCGACACACCAACGGCACGGCGATCAGCGCCGACCGCGTGGCTGCCGGCACGAACATGAACGGGACGATCGACAACAATGCGATCGGCGTGTCGGGCGTCGCCAACTCGGGCTCGTTCACCGGCATCGGCATCTTCGCGAGCCAGCACGGCCCGGGCTCTACGACGGTGAAGATCAGCAACAACGTGCTGCGCCAGATCAACGGCTCGGCCGACGGCGCGATCTCGCTGAGATCGGGCGACGCGCTCGCCTTCGGCGGCAGCGGGACGTTCAACGCTACGGTGACGGGCAACAACATCCAGGAGTCCGGCACCACGGTGAACAACGCCCAGTCCGGAATTCTGGTCACCCACGGCATGCAGAGCGGCCCGCCCAACGATACGGACGTGGGCTGCTATGACGTCGTGAGCAACACGCTCGCGAACTTCAACACGGCCGCGGTGGCCGGGCGGCAGAACCTGATCCGGGTGAACCAGCGCTTCGGCACCACCTCGCGCTGGCCCGGGTACACCGGCGCGGCGACGGGCGCCACCTCGCAGACGGACATCGGAACCTACCTGCTGTCGCGGAACACCGCGTCCAACAGCATCAACGCCAACACCTCCACCGGAGGCTTCCTGAACACTTCGCCGGCCGGCTCGGCCTGCGCTCAGCCGAGCATGTGACGTCCGGGGACGGGAGAGAAGGTGGGGTGCC
>DASRQW010000499.1 GCA_035696245.1 Longimicrobiaceae bacterium
CTCATACGGCGATGAGGTGCGCCACGTCCGCATCGCCGCATCGCCGGGGTAGATGCTGGTGTCGAAGCCCGGATGCGTCTCCGTGCCCGGCTGCGGCACGCCCGTGGACAGTCCCACGTCCGAGCAACCCGCCGTCGCCGCCAGCAGCGCGACCGTCGCCCATCTCCCGATCGTCCTCCCGCCCCGGCTCTGCGCCAACCTCGGCGCCACCGCATCGAACAGCCTCTTCGTCATCGCTCCACCATCCCTCTCATCGTTGCGTCCACACGTTCGTGACGCACGAAGCAAGCAGCGCGCCGTCAACGACATAGCGCGCGGGAACGCAAGTGACGGGATTCACCGAAAGAAGCTGTGTGGATTCAGCCAAAGAAGCTGTGTGGCTCGTGCGGAGGCGAAGATGTGGTGCATGCGGAATGGTGCCCCTCCCCCGGCCCCTCCCCGCAAGCGGGAAAGGGGAGAACTGCTTACGGTGGAATCGTTTACCTGTGGATCAGCAGCCGGCTTCCAAGGAGGCGAGGAGGCGCTTGGGGGCGACCATGCGCCACGACTCCGTCAGCCGCTCGCGCAGTGTTTCCTCCGCGATGGCCGAGATGCGGACGAGGACGGCGGGGTAGTCGCGGTAGTGGTCGGTGATGAAGAACGTCTCCGGCTCGGCGTCCATCAGGAAGCGGCGCTCGAACAGGTTCACCTTGAGGACAAGCGTGTCACCGTCTTCCCACAGCCGGGCGAAGAGCTTGCCCTTCACCTTCAGCGCAGGCGTGCCGTACGACGTCCCTTCCTCCACCTCGGGCAGACCGGCCGCGAGCCGTTTCACCGTCTGCCAGCCCGCCAACTCACCCGGTGAACCGTGTGCCGCCGATTCGGTCATCGGTCATCCCTGGTTGGAAGAAGACGGTGCGACGTGAAGACGGGAGATGCGAGGCCGCGTCTCCCGTCTCTCGTCATGGAAGGCCCGCGGCTCAGTGCCCTTGATCAGCGGGCGGAACCTCGTGCGGGAGCGTGTCGGGCATGTCGGCGGCGACGTAGGCCATGACGGCCATGGTGGCCACGCACAGCGCCATGTCGTGCGGATCGAGCTTGTCCATTGTGTCGCCGGAGCTGTGGTGATACCAGAAGTAGCGCGTGCCGTCCACATCCAGCGCCAGCCCTGGCACGCCCAGCGCGATGATGGGGTCCACGTCGGCCTCGCCCTCGCCCTTCTCCACCCTGCCCGCGCCGATGGGCTCCAGCAGGCTCGCGATCTGCCGGACGACGGCGAGCGCCGCGTCGCTGCCCTGGAAGCGGAAGCCGCCCGGCTTGAAGACGCCGTTGTCGCTCTCCATCGCCACCTGGTGCTTCGCCAGCTCGGCGCGGTGGGCGTCGCGGTACGCCTGGCCGCCACGGGTGCCATTCTCCTCGTTGGTCCACAGCACCACGCGAACGGTGCGGCGCGGCCGCAGGCCCAGCTGCTTCATGAGCCGCACGGCCTCCCACGCGGCGACGCTGCCGCCGCCGTCGTCCATGGCGCCCTGCCCCACGTCCCACGAGTCGATGTGGCCGCCCAACACCACCACTTCGTCCGGCCGCTCGCTGCCCACGATCTCGGCGACCGCGTTGCGCGAGGGTGCGTCGGGTAGCGTGTGCGCGCCCATGCTCAGCCGCATGCGCAGGCGCTGCCCGCGGTTCTGCATGCGGTGCAGCATCATGGCGTCTTCGACCGACAGCGCGGCGGCGGGGACCCTCGCGACCGTGGTGTCGGCGGCGTAGCGCATGGCGCCGGTGTGCGGGTTCTGGATGGAGAACGACGACACCGAGCGGATGAGCGCCGCCACCGCGCCGGCCTTCCCCGCCGCCTGCGGCCCGGCCGAGCGGTAGCGCACCGTCTGCCCGTAGCTGACGAACGGCTCGTCGAAAACCACGATCTTGCCGCGCGCGGAGCCCGCGGGCAGAGCTGCCAGCTCCTCCAGGCTGCCAACCACCAGCACGTCGGCCGTGATGCCGCCCGCGGGCGTGCCCACGCTGCCGCCCAGCCCGATCATGTGCAGCGGCGTGGCGCGCGGCGCGATCAGCTCGGCCGATTCGTCGCCGCGGACCCAGTGCGGGACCATGGCGGGCTCACCGCGCACGTTCTGCAGGCCGTCGCGGCGCATCTCGGCGAGCACCCAGTCGATGGCGCGCTCCAGGCTCTGCGAGCCGCTGGGACGCGCGCCGTACGTGTCCGTGAGCGTCGCGAGGCGGTTCCACGCCGCGCTGTCGCGGAGCGCCGCCTGGATCAGGCGGTTCGCGTCGGTACGGTAGCGGTCGGCGATGGGCCCGCCCTGCGCGGCCGCGGCGGAGGGCGCGGCGGCACAGAGCGCGAGCAAGAGCGACGCGGCGGAAAGGCGCCAGGATCGGGTCATGGGCGAGTCCACGTGTGGAGTTTGGATGGGGAGGAATGCCGCCGGACAACGTACATCCACCGAAGCGAATCCGAAACTCCCGCCGAACTTCGGTGTCGGAGAGTTACCTTGGAATCCCAACATCGCTGGGGAAAACACGTGCGGACCCGGCGTTCATGGAACGCAGAACACCCTCACATAAACGGCACATACACAAACAGTTATCGCCACACGCGGGCTCTCTCGGGACAATTGACAAACAGCATGTGCAACCTCTACAATTCTATCCGTCGTACGCGCGTTATCGGCGCTCCTCCGAGCAGAGGTCCTATGGAAGTCTACCTCAGCGATTTGATGAAAATGAGCCCCGCCGAGCGCGAGCGCACGTTGCTCGAGATGGAACGGGCCATCGCGGGACCTCGGGTTTCGCTCTTGGACCGGCTGCGTGGTGCCATGCAGCACCTCCGGCTCGGGAAGCGTGGCGCGCGATAAGTTCTCCCCCCGCAGATCCGGTCAATACATCAATGGATTGGCCCAGGAGATTGCACAGGCAGTACGCAGCGGCTTCCGTCTTTCCGACGATCTCCGAGTCCAGACGGAGCCGACCGGGCTAAGGCTCGTCGGCGTGATCGGGTGCGAGGGCGACATCCGCGTGGAGATCGAGGAGGAGCTGAGGGTACGCCGCTCCTGGTTCGGGGGAGGTGGAAGGCCGAGGTTTCAACTCACCTTCTACCGGTACAATGCAGTCCTTCTGAATCGCGGCACAATCTTCCGGTACAATAGCCCCCACGCGGACCACCGATCCTTCCATCACGTTCATCGGCGCGATGTTCTCGGCACCGGCGAGGAGACCGTAACGCGGCTGGAACCCGCTGATGTACCGTCTATCCGCGAGGTGCTGAAGGAGGCGGAGGATTGGTACTGGACGAACCTGGCCGGGAAGTAAGATCGCGCGAGAAGAATGGACGGAAGGGGGTGAGCCGCGGTGGCTCACCCCCTTCGTCGTCGATGGGTGCTGGCGTTCGCCTACAAGCCGAGGTCGCCGAGCTGGGCCATGAGGGCGTCGAGGCCGCCCTGGTCCAGGCCGGCCATCTCGAAGTCCGACGGGGTGAAGCCGCCGGCTTCGGGGTCCTTGCAGTGGGCGATGAGGGCGCGCACCGCGCCGAGGTACGCGTCGCCCAGGCGCTGCACGGTGGCGCGGTCGTGCACCGCGGTGCCGTACGTCCACGTCAGCTCCAGCTGCCCGAAGGCGACCATCGCGTCCACCGACAGCAGGTGCGGGCGGAGGCCTCGCGGGGAGCGTGCCGGGCCCAGCTCCGCCTCGGCGAGAGCGAAGAACGAGCCGGCGCCGGAGCCTGCATCGAACTGGCCCAGGTAGTTGAAGCTGACCTCGGCCTTGCCGCCGCCGGCCAGCGCCGCGCGCAGCTCCGCATCGTCCGACAGGTAGCGCAGGATGCCGTAGCCCACGCCCTTGCCGGGCACCGAGCGCAGCTTCTCCTTCACCGTCTTCAGCGACTCGCCGGCCTGCGAGGCGCCCGGGGTGGAGAGGCGCACGGGGAAGATGGAGGTGAACCAGCCCGCGGTGCGCGACAGGTCCACCGTCTCGAACAGGTCCTCGCGGCCGTGGCCCTCCAGGTCGATCAGCAGCTCGTCGCTGCCCGTCCAGCCCGCGAAGGCGTGGGTGAGCGCGGTGAGCAGCACGTCGTTGATCTGCGTGCCGTACACCTGCGGCACGTCGGTGAGCAGCGCCGCGGTGTCCTCGACCGAGAGCTTGACCGTGAGGTGGTCGCTCGCGCCGTCGGTGTTCTCGCCGCCCGCGTGGTCCACGGGGAGAGGCGACGAGCCGCCGCCGGTCTCCGCCAGCCAGTGCTCCGCCTCGGCGCGCAGGGCGGGGGACGCGGCGTGCTCCACCAGCTTCTCGGCCCAGCGCTTGAACGACGTGGTCTTGCGGGGGAGATGGACCTCGCCGCCCGCCGCGAGCTGCGTGTACGCCGTCTCCAGGTCCTGCTGAACGAAGCTCCAGCTCACCGCGTCCATCGTCAGGTGGTGGGCGATGACGATCATGCGGTCCGGCTTCCCCGCCCCGCGCCGGAAGTGCACGAAGCGCAGCATCGGCCCGCTGCCGATGTCCAGCGACGTCTGCGCGGCCCGCGCGCGGCGGTCCATCTCCGCCTCTTCATCCGCCGCGTCCATAGCCGAGACGTCGTGGCTCTCGAACGGCGCCTCGCCCACGGGCTCGGTGCCGGTCTGCGTCCAGCCGTCCGCCGTGCGGGCGAAGCGGTTGCGCAGCGCGTCGTGGTGCTCCAGCACGGCGGCGACGGCGCGCGACATCATCCCCGCATCCACCCTGTCCCGCAGGTCGACCGAGAAGGCGAGGTTGAAGTGGTGCGGCTCCGGCGAGCCCATCTCCAGGAACCAGTGCTGCGCCGGGGTGAGCGGCGCCGGGCCGGTGACGGGGCCCTGCTCCGCCTCCACCTGCGCGGCGGTGCCGGCCACGGGCGCCAGCTCGGCGATGGTCTGGTGCTGGAACATCTGCTTGGGCGTGAGGCGGAGGCCCGCCTGCGAGGCCCGCGACATCACCTGGATGCTGAGGATGGAGTCGCCGCCCAGCTCGAAGAAGTTGTCGTGGACGCCCACCTTCTCCATGCGCAGCACCTCGGCCCAGATGCGGGCCAGCGTCTCCTCCACCGCGCCGTGCGCCTCCACGAACTCCGCCGCGGCCTCGTCGCGGGCGGCGTCGGGCGCGGGAAGGGCGCGGCGGTCCACCTTGCCGTTGGCGGTGAGCGGCAGCGCGTCCATCACCGTGATCGACGCGGGCACCATGTACTCCGGCACGCGCTCCTTCAGGTGCGTGCGCAGCGCGGCGCCGGTCAGCGCCTCCTCGCCGCGGCCCACGACGTACGCGGCCAGGCGGCGCGCGCCGCCGTCCTCGCGCACGACCACGGCGGCGTCGCTCACGCCCGGGTGGGCGCGGAGCACCGTCTCCACCTCGCCCAGCTCGATGCGGTGCCCGCGGATCTTGACCTGCGTGTCCACGCGCCCCAGCACCTCCAGCGTGCCGTCCGCCAGCCAGCGCCCGCGGTCGCGGCTGCGGTACATGCGCGAGCCGGGGTCGCCGAACGGGTCGGGGATGAAGCTCTCGGCCGTGAGCGCGGGACGGTTGGAGTAGCCGCGGGCCAGGCCGCTGCCCGCCAGCCACATCTCGCCCGGCACGCCCACGGGCTGCGGGCGCAGGTCGGCGTCCAGGACGTAGCAGCGCGCGTTGCTCATCGGCCCGCCGATGGTGGAACGCTCGGCGCCGGGCTCCATCACCTGGCCGCTGGAGTAGACCGTATCCTCCGTCGGCCCGTAGAAGTTGCGCACCGTCCGCAGCTTGCCTTCGGCGTACAGGTCGCGCGCCAGGGCGGCGGGCAGCGGCTCGCCGGCCATGGTGATGGACTGCACGCGGCCGTCGAAGGCGCCCATCCGCAGCAGCTCGGCCGCGGCGGTGGGCACCGTGACGACCATCTTCACCTCTTCATCGGACGGGAGCGACGCCAGCTCCAGCGCGTTCTCCACCATCACCAGCCGCCCGCCCGCCGTGAGCGTGCCGAAGATCTCGCCCACCGAGACGTCGAAGGCGACGGAGGTCGATGCGAGCACGCTGCTCCAGTCGTCCGCCGGGATCTCGCGGTGCAGCCAGTGCATCAGGTCCACCACGCCGCGGTGCGTGACCTCCACGCCCTTGGGCAGGCCGGTGGAGCCGGAGGTGTAGATGACGACCATCAGGTTGTCCGGCCCGCCCAGCGGCTCCGGGTCCGTCTCCGCGGCCCCGTCCAGCGCGCCCGGCGCGTCGAGGACGACGACCTGCGCCGAGGTTTCGGGCAGCGATGCGCGCGCGGCCGTCTCGGTGAGGACGATCGGGACGCCCGAGTCGGAGAGGACGTGCGCCAGGCGCGCGGCGGGGTAGCGCGGGTCCAGCGGCACGTACACGGCGCCGGACTTGAGCGCGCCGATGACCGCCGCCAGCATGCGCGGCGTGCGCTCCAGGCAGACGCCCACGCGCGTCTCCGGCCCGGCGCCCATCTCCCGAAGCTTGTGGGCGATGCGGTTCGCCGCGGCGTTCAGCTCGCCGTACGTCGTCGCCTGGCCGCCGAAGGAGACGGCCACGGCGTCCGGGTGCTCGCGGGCGCGCTCCTCGAACAGGCGCTGCACCTGCACCTCGGGCGTGTCCACGCGGCGGCCCTGCGACCAGCGCGCCTCCTCGGCCTCCTCCACCTGCGTGGTGATGCTCAGGCGCGAGATGCGCTCGTCCGGGTTGGCGCCGATGGAGAGGAGCAGCGTCTCCAGGTGCTGGGCGAAGCGGACGATGGTGGCCTCGTCGAACAGGTCGGCCGAGTACTCGATCATCGACGGCATCTCGCCGCGCATCTCGAGCGTGGCCAGCATCAGGTCGAACTTGCTGATGCCCATGTCCACCAGGTTCACCCCGTTCTCGTAGAACGGCCGCACCTCCAGCTTCGACTCCTTGCGCGTGTCGCCAATGTTGTGCGCGGCCACGAAGGTGTGGTGGAAGTACATCGCCTGGAACAGCGGGTGCCGGCTGAGGTCGCGGTCCAGCTTGAGGTGGTCCACCAGCCGCTCGAACGGCAGGTCCTGGTGCTCGTCGGCCTCCAGCACCCCGTTGCGCACGCGGGCCAGCGCCTCGCGGAAGGTGGGGTCGCCGGAGAGGTCGAAGCGCAGCGCGGCGGTGTTCACGAAGTAGCCGATCAGCGCCTCGGTCTCGGCCCGGTTGCGGTTGCCGATGAGGGTGCCGACCACCAGGTCGTCCTGCCCGGAGTAGCGCTGGAGCAGGATGTTGAAGGCGGTCATCACCGTCATGTTCATCGTCACGCCCTCGCGGCGGCTGACCTCCTTGACCGCGTCGGTGACGCGCTTGGGCATCACGAAGCGGTAGATGTCGCCGCGGAAGCTCTGCTCGGCAGGGCGCGGGCGGTCGGTGGGCATCTCCAGCGCCGGAGCGCCTTCCAGCTTGCCGCGCCAGTAGTCGAGCTGCTTCTGCAGCGTGTCGCCCGTCAGGTACTCGCGCTGCCACTGGCCGTAGTCCGCATACTGCACCTCCAGCTCGTCGTAGGGCGACGGGAGGCCCTTGAGGAAGGCGTCGTAGATGTCCTCCATCTCCTTCGTCACCAGCGGCATCGACCAGCCGTCGGTGATGATGTGGTGCAGGGTGAGGAGGATGACGTACTCGTCGTCGGAGATGCGGAACAGCTTGGCGCGGAAGAGCGGCCCGGTCGCGAGGTCGAACGGGATCGAGCCCTCGCGCGTGACCAGGCGGCGCACGTCGCCCACGCGGTCGTGGCCCAGCTGGCCCCGCAGGTCCTCCACCTCGATCTTGATCTCGAAGGGCGGGTTGATGATCTGCATCGGCACGTCGTCGATCAGCCGGAAGGTGGTGCGCACCGCCTCGTGCCGCCGCACGATCTCGGTGAGCGCCCGCTCCAGCGTGGGGATGTCGACGGTGGCGTCGATGAAGCCGGCTACGGGGATGTTGTAGTACCACGTCCCCGGCTCCATCTGGTCCAGGAACCACATGCGCTCCTGCGCATAGGCCATGGGCAGCACGGGCCCGCCGCCGCGCCGCACGATGGGGTTGCGGGGGGCGACGGGCTTGGCCGTGCCCTTGAGGCGCGCCTCGAGGAGGGCGCGCTTGGCGTCGGAGAGACCCGCGCGAGGCGCCGTTCCGGTGGTGCTGTCCATGGTTCCGCTATCCGTTCAGGTGGTTTGATGTTCGATCCGGCGAACTGCTTCCGGGCGCGTGCCCGGCCCTCGGTGCCCAACGTTCGAAACGCAGGGCGGCGCCGCGCTTCGAATGAGGATTGGCCGCGGCATCGCTGATGTTCGAAGCCGAGTCGCCCGCATCGCCCGGGCGGCTAAAGCCGCGGGCTACAAAGGCGCGAAGCCCGCCTGCGCGGGCTGCTGCCGCACCTTCTTCGCACGATCCAATCTCGGCGCATTCGGACTTGGCAGTCCGCACCCATGCTGCTCGACCCGCCGCCCCTCCGCAGCGCGCAGCGCGAGTCGCCGGAGGCGCGGCGGCGAGGAGCCCGTTCGTAGAGCGCGGAACCCCCCGCATGCTCCACCGCCGTGCCTTCCCCCGCTTGCGGGGGAGGGCAGGCGAGTTTTACGAGCCGGGTGAGGGCCCTCTCACCCCCGCCGCGACGCCCGCGAGATCGCCGTGATCTTCGGCAGGGCGCGCTCGCCGCCGGCCTTCGCCGCGTCGATGCGGGCGGCGAGGCCGGCGAGCGTGGGCGCCTCGAACAGCGCGCGGAGGGGAAGCTCCACGCCGAACGGCCCTCGCAGCCGCGAGATCATCTGCGTTGCGGTGAGGGAATGGCCGCCCAGGTCGAAGAAGTTGTCCCCCGACCCCACACGTTCCGCGCGCAGCAGCTCCGCCCAGAGCGACGCCAGCGCCTCTTCCGTGGGCGTGGACGGCGCGACGTAGGTGTCGGCGGGGCGCTCGGGCGCGGGGAGGGCGCGGCGGTCCACCTTGCCGTTGGGCGTGAGGGGGATCGAATCCACCGTCACGTACAAGGCGGGCACCATGTGCTCCGGCATCTCCCGCCGCAGCGCGTCCCGCATCTCCCCGGCAGACGGAAGCTCCGCACCGGCGCGGTGGACGACGTACGCGACGAGGCGGACGTCACCGGGCACGTCCTCGCGAGCCACGACGGCGGCAGAAGCGACGCCGGGCAGCCGCAGCAGCGCATCCTCGATCTCGCCCGGCTCGATGCGGAAGCCGCGCACCTTCACCTGCTCGTCCATCCGCCCCAGGTACTCCAGCCGCCCGTCCGCCAGCCAGCGCCCGCGGTCGCCGGTGCGGTAGAGGCGCGTGCCGTCCGCCGCGAAGGGATCGGGGACGAACTTCTCCGCCGTCAGCCCCGGCCGCCGCAGGTAGCCGCGCGCCACGCCCACGCCGCCCACGCAGATCTCGCCCGGCACGCCGATCGGCCGCAGCGTCGTTCCGCCACCGAGGACGTAGACGCGCGCGTTCGGGACCGGCCGGCCGATGGTGGGCTTGCGGCTCCCGTCCTCATCGTCCGACATCGTGGCGCAGACGGTCGCCTCCGTCGGGCCGTACGCGTTGACGAAGTGGCGGCCGGCGAACCAGCGCCCCGCCTGCTCCGCCGTAAGCGCCTCGCCCGCAGAGGTCAGGGAGCGGAGATGCGGGCAATCCGTCTCCTCCATCGCGGCGAGCGCGGAGGGCGGGAGCGTGGCGTTGGTGACGCGCCGGTCGCGGAGCAGCTTGGCGAGCGGCGCGCCGGGCATCATCTCGTCCTGCGGCGCCAGCACGAGTGTGGCGCCGGTGACCAGCGCGGTCAGCACCTCCTCGACCGCGGCGTCGAAGCTGAACGACGCGAACTGGAGCACGCGGCTGTCCGCCGTCACGCGGAACCCGTCCGCCAGCGCGCGCGCCATGTTGGCGGCGCCTCCGTGCGGCACCATGACGCCCTTCGGCCGGCCGGTGGAGCCCGACGTGTAGATGACGTACGCCAGGCTCTCGGGATGCGCATCTACCGAAGGCGCCTGGCCGCTCTCCGCCGCGATCTCGCCCGCCGCGGCGTCGATGAGAACGACGCGGGCGGCATGGTCCGGCAGGTCCGCTGCGAGCGCGGAGTGCGTGAGCAGCACGGGCGCGCCGGAGTCCGCCAGCATGTACGCGCGCCGCTCGGCCGGGTACGCGGGATCGACGGGCAGGAACGCGCCGCCGGCCTTCAGCACAGCGAGCATGGCGACGATGCGCTCCGCCGAACGCTCCAGCGAGATGGCGACCGGCACGTCCGCGCCCACGCCCATTCGCCGAAGATGGTTCGCGAGACGGTTCGCCTGCGCGTCCATCTCCGCGTACGTCGTCTCCTCGTCCCCGAACGCCAGGGCGACGCCGTCTGGCGTGCGGGCCGCCTGCTCCGCGATGACGAGGTGGACGGGGCGCGGATCCGCATCTCCCGAAACCGTGCCGTTCCAACCACCTAGCAGCAGCGCCCGCTCGTCGCCCGGGACGAGGCCGAGGTGCGCGAGCGGAGCGTCCGCGTGCGCGGCGGCCTGCTCCAGCAGGTGCGAGAGATGGCGGGCGATGCGCTCCACCGTCGCGCGGTCGAACAAGTCCGACGCGTACTCCAGCGAGCCGGTGAGCGAGCCGGGAGCCTCGAACAGCGTGAGCGAGAGGTCGAACTTGGGCTGCGGCTCCGCGCGCTCGATGCGCATCTCCACGCCGCCCATGGGCTGCGCGGCCTGCGGCGTGGCACCCTGGAGCGAGAAGACGGCCTGGAAGACGGGCGAGTGGCCCAGGCTGCGCTCCGGCTGGAGCTCTTCCACCAGCTTCTCGAACGGCAGGTCCTGGTGGTCGTAGGCGCCCAGCGTGGCCTCGCGCACGCGCAGCAGCAGCGCGCGGAAGCTCTCGCGCGCATCGATGCGCGCCCGCAGCGCCAGCGTGTTCGCGAAGAAGCCGATCATCCCCTCCAGCTCCGGCCGCGTGCGGCTGGCGATGGGGGTGCCGACGACGACGTCGTCCTGCCCGCTCTCCATCGACAGCAGGAGCTGCCACGCGGCCAGCAGGGCCATGAACGGCGTCGCCTCTTCCTCGCGCGCGAGGGCGGCCAGGCGTGCGCCCGCGGCGGCGGGGAGCGGGAAGGCGTACGCGGCGCCGCGCATGGACTGCACGGGCGGGCGCGGACGATCGGCCGGCAGCTCCAGCATCGCCGGGGCGCCGGAGAGCGCTTCCTTCCAGTACGCCGCCTGCCGCTCCAGCGCGGCGCCCGCGAGCTGCTCGCGCTGCCGCACCGCGTGGTCCGCGTACTGGAGCGGAAGCTCAGGCAGCGGCGACGGCTGGCCCGCCTCGAACGCGGGATAGAGCGCGGAGAGCTCGCCCAGCAGCACGCCCATGCTCCACCCGTCGCTCACCACGTGGTGCATCGTCAGCACCAGCACGTGCTCGGTGGATGACGAGCGGAGCAGCAGCGTGCGGAAGAGCGGCCCGGCGTTCAGGTCGAACGGCGCCCGCGCTTCCTCTGCCGACAGGCGCCGCACTTCCGATTCGGCCTCGGGAGATGCGGAGAGGTCCACGACCGGGAGCCCCCGCGGCGCGTGGGGGGCGATGACCTGCACCGGCGAGCCGTCCGCATCCGCGAACGTGGTGCGCAGCGTCTCGTGGCGGCGGACGATCTCGTCCAGCGCGCGCTCCAGCGCGGGTACGTCCAGCGGGCCGGAGAGGCGCAGCGACACGCCCATGTTGTACGCGCTGCCGCCGGGCTGAAGCCGGTCCACCAGCCACAGCCGCTGCTGCGCGAACGAGAGCGGGAAGGTGCCGCCTTCGCGCCGGGACGCCGCCGGGGCTTCGGCGGACGCCGATGCCGCTTTCGCGTTCTTCAGCCGCAACTCCAGCAGCTTGCGCCGCTCCGGCGAGAGGCCCGCCAGGCGTTCCAGAGTGTCGCTCATCTACCGTTCGCAGAAGCCCGCGCCCCGCTGGTGCGGACGCGGGCGAGGCTCTTGGGCTTGCGTGGGTTCCCTCTCCGCATCCGCAGGGATGCCGCTCGCCGGGCGACGTCGTGCCCGGCCGTGCATCTCCCGTAAACGCATGCTGCAACGGGGTAGCGGGTGCGGAGAAGTCTACAAATATGCGTCAAACGGTATGTTCTCGCCACCCCGTCGCGGATGGCCCTCACCCGGCTCGTAAAACTCGCCTGCCCTCCCCCGCAAGCGGGGGAGGGCACGGCGGTGGAGCATGCGGGGGGCTCCGCGCTCTACGAACGGCCTCCCCGCTGCCGCGCCTCTGGCGGACTCGCGCTGCGCGCTGCGCGAGGAGGGTCGAGCAGCCTCCACAGCACCGCGAAAGCTCCCAACCGGTAGGGGCCGACCTGCGTGTCGGACCGCCCTGCGGCTGCACCGACGTATCCCTTCGCAACGATGCTGCGGCCAGCAGGCCACGTAGGCGGCCTTTGCCATTGCAGCCCGCGGGTTGACCCGCCAGGGCGATTGCCGCCACCCCGGTCCAACCCGCCGTCGCATCGCATCCGAACCGGTCGAAGTGCCGGCTCGTCAGCCGTCGGCGAGGAGAGCGCGGGCTTCCTCGTCGCTCAGGCCGTCCAGCTCGGCCATGAGGGCGGCGAGCATCTCGTCGTCGCGGCTGGCGAGGAGGGCGGCGAGGCCGGCCACGGTGGGCGTCTCGAATACGTGGCGCAGGTGGATCTGCGTGCCTGTGGCTTCCAGCAGGCGCGAGACGACCTGCATCGCCTTCAACGAGTGACCACCCAGCTCGAAGAAGTCGTCGTCCACGCCCACCTGCTCGCGCCCCAGCACCTGCGCGAAGACGGAGGCCACCTGCTCTTCCTCGGCCGTGCGCGGAGCGACGTACTCGTGCCGGCCGTCCAGGCTCGCCGTGTCGGGTGCGGGAAGGGCGCGGCGGTCCACCTTGCCGTTGGGCGTCAGCGGCAGCGCATCGAGCGTCACGAAGGCGCTGGGCACCATGTACTCCGGCAGCGAGCGCCGCAGCAGGCCGCGCAGCGCGGTGGTGTCCAGCGTGCCCGCGTTCGCCTTTGGGACCACGTAGGCCACGAGCCGCTTGTCGCCCGTGGCGTCGTCGTGCGCGGCCACGGCGGCTTCGGAGATGCCGGGCAGCGCGGCGAGCGCGGCCTCCACCTCGCCCGTCTCGATGCGGAAGCCGCGGATCTTCACCTGGTGGTCCAGGCGGCCCAGGTACTCCAGGTTGCCGTCGGGCAGATAGCGCACGAGGTCGCCCACCTTGTACATCCGCGCCCCCGGCTCGCCGAACGGGTCGGGGACGAACCGGTCCGCGGTAAGCTCCGGGCGGTTCAGGTAGCCGCGCGACAGCCCGTCGCCCGCCAGGTACAGCTCGCCCGGAACGCCGACAGGCACGGGCCGCAGCGCACGATCGAGGACGTGTGCGCGCGTGTTCGCGACGGGCCGGCCGATGAGCACCTTGGGCGCGCCCTGCTCCACCACCGAGCACGTGGAGTACGTCGTATCCTCCGTCGGCCCGTACAGGTTGAGCACGCGTTCCACATGGCCCAGGCGGTAGAGTCCCTGCGCCAGCGCGTTCGGCAGCGGCTCGCCGCCCACGTTCAGGGTGCGGACGGTCTGCGGGATCGCGCCCATCCGCAGCAGCTCGGCCGCGGCGCTGGGCACCATGCTCGCCAGCCGCACCTCGTGCCCGGCGGGAAGATCGGCCAGCGCGAGCGCGTTCTCCACCAGCACCAGCTTCCCGCCCCAGCAAAGCGTCCCGAAGATCTCCGCGATGGACACGTCGAAGGAGATCGAGGTCGAGCCGAGCACCGCCGAGCGGTCCTCGTCACTCACGGTGTCGCGCAGCCAGTGCAGCACGTCCACCGTGCTGCGATGCTCGATGTGCACGCCCTTCGGCCGGCCGGTGGAGCCCGACGTGTAGATGGCGTACGCCGCGTTCTCCGGCCGCACGTCCACCGGCAGCTTCTCCGCAGGCTGCGCGGAGATCGCCGCCCAGTCCGCATCTACCGAAACCACGACGGCTTCGGTGGATGGGAGGCGATCCCTCAGGTGTGCGTGGGTGAGGACGACCGGCGCCCGCGTGTCTTCCAGCATGTACGCGATGCGGTCCGCCGGGTACTTGGGGTCGACCGGCACGTACGCGCCGCCTGCCTTGAGCACGCCGAACAGCGCGACCACCATCTCCGGCGTGCGCTCCATGCACACGCCCACCAGCGTCTCCGGTCCCACGCCGAGCGACTGGAGATGCCGCGCCAGCCGGCCGGCCCGCGCATCCAGCTCCGCATACGTCAGCGTCTCCGCCGCGTGGACGACGGCGGGCGCGTGCGGCGTCCGGGCCGCCTGCGCCTCGAAGAGATGGTGGATGCAGAGGTCGGTGGGATGCGGGCGCGCCGTGTCGTTCCACGCCGCCAGCCGCCCCACGTCGCGCGGCGACGTCGCCGGGAGGTCGCGCACGCGGCCGTCGGGGTTCGCCGCCATCGCGCCCATCACGGCGATGAAGCGCTCCACCAGCGCCGTGAGCGAATCTGCCGAGAAGCGGCCCGCGTCGAAGTTGACGCGCACCTCCATGCCGTCGCCCAGCGGCGCGACCACCACCGAGAGCGGATAGTTGGTGTGCTCCTGCGACCAGGCGCCGACCACGCGCAGCGCGTCGTGGCTCTCGTCGTCCGGGCGCTGCGGGTAGTTCTCGAACACGAGCAGGCTCTCGAACAGCGGGTCGCCGCGCGGCACCTCGCTCCAGCCCAGCACCTCCACCAGGGGCGCGTGCTCGTACTGGCGCGCCTCGCTCTGCGTGGTCTGCACGGCCTGGAGCCACGGCACCAGCGCCGTGCCCTCGTCCACCTTGACCCGCACGGGCAGCGTGTTGATGAAGAGACCGGCGATGCCGTCCACGCCCTCCAGCCCCACCGGCCGGCCGGAGACGGTGGCGCCGAACACCACGTCGTCCTCGCCGCTCTGGCGGGCGAGCACGAGCGCCCACGCGGCCTGCGCCAGCGTGTTGAGCGTGAGCTTGTGGTGGCGCACCATGTCCCGCATGGCGGCCAGCTGCGGGTCCGGGATCGGCAGCGACAGGCGGCCGTACTCTCGCACCGCGGCGCCGGGAGCGGCGTGCTCCGTCGCCAGCGGCGTCGCCTGCGTGAAGCCCGCCAGCGCGCCGCGCCAGAACGCCTCCGCGTCCGCCAGGCTCTGCCTGCCCAGCCACGAGATGTACTCGCGGAACGGCCGCGCCCGTGGCAGCGCCGGTGTGTCGCCGCGCACGCCGGCCAGGTACATCTCCAGCGACTCGTCGATGATCATCCCCAGCGACCAGCCGTCCAGCAGGATGTGGTGGAAGGTGAGCAGGAGCCGGTTCATCCCCTCCTCTTCCAGCACCAGCGTGAGCCGCAGCAGCGGAGGATGCGTGAGCTCCAGCGGCCGCGCCTCGTCCGCCGCGCGCAGGGCCTCCACGGCCGCGTCGCGCTCGTCCTCCGTCTGACCGCGCAGGTCCAGCACGTCGAAGGGCAGCGGTAGCGAGCGGAAGACCACCTGGAGCGGCTTGGGGACGCCCTCCAGCACGAAGCCCGTGCGCAGCACCGCGTGCCGCTGCATGACCGCGCCCCACGCCCGCCGCAGCTCGTCGGCCTGCACCGGCCCCTCCAGGCGCACCACCACCTGCTCGGTATACGCGTGCAGCGCCGGCTCGTACAGCGTGTGGAAGAGCATCCCCTGCTGGAGCGGAGAGAGCGGATACAGGTCTTCGACGTTCTGCTTGTTCATGCCTTCAGCCACTCGGGAGTGTGCCGCGGATACGCGCTGCGGCGGAGGAACGCGATACTGCTCGGTAGATGCGGGACGACCCGCCCATCCGGCGGATGAACGGGAGGCCGTTTCGTGACGATACGACGATTCAGGAGCCTCGGTGACGATCGGCCGAGGCGGGAGCCGCCCCGGCATCGCCCTGGCGGTTGAAACCGCGGCAACGACTGCGCAAAGTCCGCCTGCGCGGACCAACTGCAACGGCGTGCGGCTGGAGCGGGATCGCGGGCCGAAGCATCGTCCCCGGCGGCGGCGCCCTGGCGTCGAAATCCATGTTCGCAGCCGCTCGCCAGCCGCCCGCGCGATGCCGCTCGACCCGCCCCTCCCGCAGCGCGCAGCGCGAGTCCTCCACCGAGCCGGCAGCGAGGAGGCAACCGCAGAGCCTGGAACCCGATCCCGCCGTGGACGCCGTGCCTTCCCCCGCTTGCGGGGGAGGGCAGGCGAGTTTTACGAGCCGGGTGAGGGCCCCTCTCAGTCCAGCTTCACATCCACGTACTCCGGGAACGGCTGCACCGTCTCCAGCCCGTGCTCGAAGATCGTGAGGTCGCCTTCCGTCCCGATCTCCTTGAAGCCGCCGAACTTGTACGTCACGTACATCATCCGGTTGCGGCCGTTGGGCTTGAACTCGGCGCGGAGCTTGGCGCCCGCGTTCTTCGCCTCGCTCATGATGTGGCTCATCATGATGGTGCCCACGCCGCGCGACATCACCCGGCACGACATCAGCAGCAGCTTGATCGTCCAGAACTCCGGCGCCTTCTCCACCAGCGCCAGGCCGATCTTCCCGTAGC
>DASRQW010000500.1 GCA_035696245.1 Longimicrobiaceae bacterium
GCGATGACGAACGAGGTGGCCATCACCATGGGGTAGTCGCGCGAAAGGATGGCGTCCACGATGGCGCGTCCCATTCCCGGCCAGGCGAAGATGGTCTCCACCAGCACCGCGCCCGAGAGCAGGAAGGGCAGGTACAGGCCCAGCAGGGTCACGATGGGGATCAGCGCATTACGTAGCGCGTGCTTGAAGATCACCTTGCGCTCGGACAGGCCCTTCGCGCGCGCCGTGCGGATGAAGTCCTGGTGGATCACCTCCAGCATGGCCCCGCGCATGTACCGCGCGACGCCCGCGGCCGAGCCGATGCCGAGGGCGATGGACGGCAGGATCAGGTGCACCAGCCGGTCGCGGATCTGCCCGCCCGCGCCCAGGTAGTCGTAGTCCACGCTGGTCATGCCCGACGACGGCAGCGCGTGCCAGCCCCACTCGCTCGCCTTGAGGGCGAAGATCAGGGTCAGCATCAGCGCGAACCAGAAGCTGGGCATGCTATAGAAGAAGAGTGCCAGGAAGGTCAGCACGTTGTCGGCGACCGAGTACTGCCGCACCGCCTGCACGATGCCGATGAGCATGCCCACCACGAAGATCACCACCAGCGAGATCAGCGTGAGCTGGAGCGTGTTCCACAGCACCTCGGGCAGGATGTCGCGGATGGGGCGCATCTGCCCGAACGAGTAGCCGAAGTCGCCCGTGAGGAAGGACTTCATCCACTTCAGGTACTGGATGTGGAGCGGCTGGTCCAGGCCCAGGTTGCGCCGCATCTGCTCGATGACCTCGGGCGCCACGTTGGGGTTGAAGAACCGCGCCGTGGGGTCGCCCGGGGCCAGGTGGATGATGAAGAAGATGAGCGTGAGCACCCCCAGCAGCAGGGGGATGGCGCCCAGCAGGCGGCGCAGAAGGTAGCCGATCACGGCGCCCCCCGCTCAGCTCTTGGCGGGCGCTGCGGCGGCGCCGGCCTGCGGGCGGCGCTGCTGGCTCTTGGGGATCCACCACTCCCAGGTGTTCTGGTATGCGCCATAGGTGTCGACCTTCATCCCTTTGAGCCGGTTGTTCACCCCGTCCACGCTGTCCCAGTACCAGAGCCAGGTGTACGGGTGCAGCGAGACGATGCGCGCCGCGGCCTGCTTCCAGAGCGGGTTCGCCAGCTCCTCGGTGGGCTGCGCAAGCGCCTTCTCGAAGAGCGCGAACGTCTGCGGGTCGTCGTACCAGACCCGGTTGAACGGGCTGTTCTTGGACCACAGCTCGTCGAGCGCCGGGGAGAGCGACACCGACCAGCCCGCCGCGGCCGCCTGGTACTCCTTGCGCGTCAGGCGGTCGTTGTAGGTGTTGAACTCCTGCACCGCCAGGTGCGCATCCACCCCGATCCGCTTCCACTGCTGCTGGATGATCTGCGACGCGTCTGCCCGCCGCGGGTTGCCCGAGTTGAGCAGCAGCTCGAAGCTGAACGGCTTCCCGCCCTTGTCCAGCACTCCGTCGCCGTCGCTGTCCTTCCAGCCCTTGCCGGCCAGGATCGCCCGGGCCCGCGCGGTGTCGTACGGCAGCGGGCCCATGGTGGCCGGGTCGTACAGCTCCTTGAAGATGGGCGAGTACGGGCCGCCCGCCGGGACCGCGTAGCCGTTCATCTGCAGCGCGGGGATGATCCCCTTCACGTCGATCGCCATGCCCAGCGCCTCGCGGATCTCGGGGTCGGCGAAGGCGTCGAAGCCGCGCGGGTTGTACTGGATGAAGTCGTAGTTTCGCTGCTGCTCGCGCTCGAAACGCACGTTCGGTGCCTGCGCCTTCACGTGCGCGATCTGGTCGAACGAGATGGGACGGGTGAAGTCGACGCCGCCCGTCATCAGCTCGGTGAGGCGGGTCGTGGCCTCGGGGATGATGCGGATCACGATCTGGTCCAGCCGCCCCGGCACGCGGAAGTACGGGTTGCGCACGAACACGATGCGGTCGCCCTTGAACCACTGCCCGATCATGTACGACCCGCTCACCACCAGCTTGCCGGCCGGGTTCAGAAGCGCCGGGTGCGTGCGGATGGCGCCCGGGTCCATGCTGCCGTACACGTGCTTCGGGGCGATGTTGAGCCCGGAGTGGTACAGCATCTCCGGGTAGCGCTGCTTGAACCAGAAGGTGACCACGGAGTCGTTCTGCGCCGTCACCGAGTCCAGGTGCGCCAGGTAGTCCTGCCGCGGCGAGGCGAGCTTGGGGTCGCGGATCACGTCATACGTCCACACCACGTCCTGCGCGGTGATGGGCTGCCCGTCGCTCCACTTCAGCCCCGACCGCATGTAGTAGCGCAGCCCGGCGCTGTCCGGGCCCACGTACTCGTAGTGGTACGCCAGCGCCATGGGCGAGTCGTTGGACGTGAGATACACGATCTTGCCGTCGCGCCAGGCGCCGCGGGTGAGCGCCATGTACATCATGTCCATCATGTCGCCGTCCAGCGCCGTGTCGAAGATCAGCGGCATGGGCTTGGAGATGTCGGCCAGCTCGGCCAGCACCGCGGTGCCCCCGCTGTCGGGCTGGGCGTCGCTGCCGTCGGCACCCGCCGCGGTCTTGCCCGCGCCCTGGTCCCCGCCGCACGCCGCCGCCAGGCCCGCCACGACCACCGCCAGCGCGCGCCGCGCCCCGGCCCACCCGCTGCTCTGGTTCCGCATCATCCGTCGTCCGTTGGGGTTGTTCCGCATCGGGCCGTGAAGCCGCCGCGCCGCGCATCTCCCGATCACGCGTCGCTCGCGCTCCCGTCCGCCGGCCATCTCCGCACCTGCCCATCCGCCGTTCATCCATCACCATCACGATCCGCGTCCGCTCGTCCGCCGATCTACCATCGGCCGAATTCGCAGACCTGCATCTTCCGACTCTCGAACGCCGTTCGACCCGTCCGCATCTGCCGCTCGATCCACTCCACATCATCCGATCGGCTGACGGACTGCGTCAATCGGTAAATGCTCATCCGATCACCCCCCCTCCTCCTCGCTGGACCGCATCTCCGATCATCGACTGAGAGCGTCAGGCGACGATCTCGGTCGAGGCGATGCGGTGTCAGTGCGCCCTCCGGGCTTCGGGGGTGATGTACCACTTCGCGGCGCCGACCAAGTCGCCGCGGGCGTCCGGGTGCACGTTGCGCAGGCGGTTGCTCACCCCCTCGCGGCGCTGGTCGAAGTCGATGAAGGTGAACGGCACGTCGGCCGCGATCTTCCGCTGGTACTGCTCCCAGACCGGCTTGGCGGCCGCGCGGCTGGGGATGGTCTGCAGGGTGTCGAGCATGCGGTCCACCTGCGGGTCGCAGTAGCCCACCCACTGGAACGGCCCGCCCATCTTGCGGCACGAGAAGAGGTCGGTGTCGTCGATGCGGAACTCGGTGGTCCACCCGATCGCCACCGCGTCGAAGTCGCGCCGCGACGGGGTCTGGAGCTGGTCGAGCAGCGTGCCCCACTCCACGATCTGCGGCTGCACGTCGATGCCCACCTTGCGCAGGTCCGACTGGGCCCGCACCGCGATGTCGGCGCGGATCTGGTTGCCCTGGTTGGACTTCATGGTGAAGCGGAACGGCCGGCCGGACGCGTCCTCGATGGTCCCGTCGCCGTTGCGGTCCGTCCACCCCGCCTGGGCCAGCAGGCGCTTGGCACCCTCCGGGTCGTACTTCAGGTCCGCGCCCGCCTGCGGATCGTACTGCCAGTAGAACGGCGGCACGGTGGACGCGGCGAGGGTGCCGTAGCCGTACAGCACGCCGTCGATGATGGCCTGGCGGTTGATGGCCATGGTGAGCGCCCGCCGCACCCGCGCGTCCTTGAAGAACGGCCGGCGCTCGTTCCACGCGATGATGGTGAACGAGCGGTCCGGGAAGGTCTCCAGGCGCGCCGCGGCGCTGGACTTGATGCGCGGCGTCTGCTCGGCCGGCGGGTTGATGTAGTAGTCTACGTTCCCGCTCAGCAGCTCGTTCAGGTTCGTGGCCGGCTCGGGGATCACGCGATACACCAGCCGGTCCAGGTACGGGCGCCCGCCCAGCTCCTTGGGATAGCGCGGGTTGGCCTCGAACACCCATTGCTGGCCCTGCGCGTGCGAAACGAAGCGGAACGGCCCGTTCCCCACCGGCGCCTTGGTGCCGAAGGGGTGGTTCTTCATCTCCTCGGGCTTCGTGCCCTGGAGGATGTGGCGCGGGACCGCGAAGAAGGTGCGCCACGGGTCCATGAACTCGGCGTGGGGCGTGAGGCGCACCTTGAAGGTGAACGAGTCCGGCGCCTCGGCCGTGCCGTAGTGCGTGAAGAAGTTGCTGTTGGGATACGCGGTCTTCGGGTCCTTCGCCATGTCGTAGGCGAACTTCAGGTCCTGCGCGGTGGTCTTCACGCCGTCCTGCCAGTACACGTCGCCGCGCAGGTGGAAGGTCAGCTCGGTGCTGTCGGCGTTCAGCTCCCACGACTTTGCCAGCGCCGGCACCGGCTCCAGGCGGTCGTTGTACGCGACCACAGGCGTGAAGAGCACGAACATCTGCACGTTGTTGCCAGACTGGTCACTGGAGGTGAGCGGGTTCACGTCCGGGATCTCGCCGATGGCGCTCACCACGGCGGTCCCGCCGAAGCGCTGCGCCTCGGGCACGTCGGCCCCGGCTCCGCTTCGGGACGCCGCGCCGCCGCCGCCTCCGCAGGCGGCGAGCAGGGCCAGGGCCAGGAGCGGAAAGGTGCGGGCATATGCGTTCTGCATGTCGGTACTTCCGGGAAGGCGGGGTACGGCGGGCGCCGGCCTGGCCGGCGGGCCCCCGCGGGTGCGGAGGGCCCCTGGTGTACTGGCCCGGCGCGTGGGGTGTTCCTTCCCGCGGCCCGTACTCCGTCCGCTCCCGGCCTAGTGCTGCTGGCGGTTGGCGGGGATCCACCACTCCCGGACGTTCACCAGCTTGCTGCGCGCGTCCATCTTCACGCCCTGCAGCCGCGGCCCCACGGCGGCGATCTCCTCGGCCCAGAAGAGCACCGTGACCGGCTGCTCCTGCTGCATGAGCTGCGAGAACTGGAGCCAGATGGGCTTGGCCTTTGCCGGGTCGCCTTCCTCGAGCCCCGCCTGCATCAGCGCGTCCGCCCGCGGGTTGCAGTAGCCGGTGCGGTTGGCGGACGCCGGCTTGCGCGCCTCGGCGCAGGAGAAGAGCGGCGTGGGATCGGCCTTGAAGTAGTCCCACGTCCAGTTGGTGATGATGGCGTCGTAGTCGCGCGCCTTGTGCTGTCGGAGCATGGTCTGGAACTCCACAGGCTGGATGCGCGCATCCACGCCCACGGCGCGAAGCTGCTGCTGGAGCACGGTCGCCACGTCGGTGAAGAGCTTGTTGGCGGCGCTGGTGATGATGGTGAAGCGCAGCGGCTGCCCGCCCTTGTCCACCAGCCCGTCGCGATTCGTGTCGGTCCACCCCGCCTGCGCCAGCAGCGCCTTGGCCCCGGCGGGGTCGTACGGCAGCGGCTGGAGGCCCGGGTTCATGGGGCTGATGGGGGGGATGACGGAGCCGCCCGGCTTGGCGAACTCGTAGAGCAGCGCCTGCATGATCTTGGTGCGGTCGGTCGCCATCGTCAGCGCCCGGCGCACGCGCGGGTCGGAGAACTGCGGCCGCGCGGTGTTCCAGCCCAGGTACGTGAACTCGCGCGAGGGGTAGTGGAAGACCTGCACGCCCTGCTGCTTCACCATCCGCTGCGCCTCGTCGGGCAGCACGGTGTAGTTCACGTCGCTGGTGCGGCCCGCCAGCTCGCTGCTGCGCGTGGTGGCCTCGGGGATGACCTTGAAGACGACGCGCTGCAGCCGCGGCGGCCCGCCCATCGACGCGGGGAACTGCGGGTTCGCCTCTAGCGTGAGGGCCTGGCCGGACTGCCACGACACGAACTTGAACGGCCCGCTGCCCACCGGCTGGCGATTGAAGGGCGCCTGCGTGAGCTCCGCCGGCTTCACGTCCTTGAGCAGGTGCTTGGGCAGCGGCGCCCACCAGAACCCGTCCAGCGGCTGCGAGTGCGGGGCCACGAAGCCGAAGCGGATGGTGAGCGGATCCACCACCGTGGCGGACTTGATCATCCCCAGGTAGGCCGAGCCCAGCAGTGACGCGGTCTCCGGCAGCTTGGCTAGGTCGAAGGTGAACTTCACGTCCTCGGCCGTCACGGGCTGGCCGTCGTGCCACTTCACGCCGTCGCGGATGTGGAAGGTGACGCTGGTGTCGGACAGCTCCCAGCGCTCGGCCAGGTACGGGACGGGGTTGAGCTTCTCGTCGTACTGGATGAGCGGCGTGAAGAGCATGTTCTTGATGATGTCGTCCGTCGTCAGCGCGGTGTTGGTCACCGGGTTGAAGGCGTCGAAGTCGCTCTTGACCGCCACCACGGCGGTGCCGCCCCGCACGGGCGCGCCCACGGCCGCGCCGCCCGCCCCGCGCGCGTCGCCGCCCCCGCCGCCGCACGCCGCCGTCCCCAACGCGAGCGCGGCCCAAGCCGCGCGAAGTGCCTTCCGTGCGTTCATCCCGTCCCCCGGACGTGTTCTGACGTGGTGGGGCGCGCGGCCCGCCGCGCGCCCGAAGCCTGAGCGGCGCTCAATGATGCCAGGTCCATGCCGCACCCGCGAACCGTTCCATCTCCCTTTCCGCCGCCCGCATCTCATCCTCTGTCGCCTCGTCCGGGGCGAGGGCCACGCCGACCGCGTCGCGCCATCCGTCAGCCAGCGCGGCGGTGAGGGCTTGCCACGACGGGGGAGACGGGAGGAGGGCTGCGAGGCTCGTCGGAGGCTCCCCATCTCCCGCTCCGGCCTCTTCGGACGACGGGTCGAGGAGGAAGGCGCGGACCTCGGACTGGTCGCCGTCCAGCAGCAGGGAGCCGTGCTGGAGGATGACGCCGTCCTCGCGCCGCTGCGCGCTGCCCACGAGCTTGCGGCCGGCGACCACGACCTCGCCTTCCGTGGGGTCCTTGAAGCACGGCGCGAGGGAGGGAACGGGCGCGCGGACGCCCGTCTCGGGTTGGAGCTGAGCGGGCACGCCGAGGCGGCGAAGGCCGCCCACGAGGGCGCGGTTGATGGCCGCGTAGGCCTCGCGCGGGGAGCCGAGGGCGCCCTCGGCCACCGCGACGGAGTACGTCAGCTCGCGGTCGTGGAGGACGGCGCGCCCGCCGGTGGGGCGGCGCACGACCTCGACGCCCGCGCGGTGGAGGGCGTCGAGGTCGTAGCGGCCGCGGGCGGGCTGGTTGCGGCCAAGGGAGAGGCACGCCGGCGTCCAGCGGTAGAAGCGCAGCACCGGCGCCCCGCCCTCGCGTACGGACGCGGCGAGCGCCTGGTCGAGCGCCATGTTCCACGCGCCGCGCGCGGGCGGCGTGTCGAGCAGGCGCCAGGGCGCGGGCGGGGTGGGCATGGGCGGGGAGAGGCGGATGCGAAAAAGCGCGGCGGACGAGGAAAGTCCGCCGCGCCCTCGCTGCGGGGTCAGATGTCGAACGTGTCGCCGGGCTTCATGACCTGCACCTTGGCGCGGCCGGAGAGCTTCCGGCGGAACGCCTCGGGGTCCTGGGCGATGAGGGGGAAGGTGTCGTAGTGCATGGGCACCACGGTCTTCGGCTCGATGAACTCGACGGCGCGCGCCGCATCTTCCGGCCCCATCGTGTAGTTGTCACCGATGGGGAGCAGCGCCACGTCCACCTGGCCGCGCAGCAGCTGCATGTCCATGATCAGCGCCGTGTCGCCCGCGAAGTAAAGCCGGGTGCCGCCGTTGAGCGTGACCAGGAAGCCGCAGCAGTCGGTGGTGAACGCGCCCTCCTTGTCGCCGTCGATGCTGCCCGTGTGCAGCGCGGCGGTGAGCTTGACCTTGCCGAACGGGAAGGCGTGCGCCCCGCCGATGTTCATGCCGTGCCCGTTCTTCACGCCCTGGCTCTGGACGAACGACACCAGCTCGAAGGTGGAGACGACCGTGGCGTCGGTCTTCTTCGCGATCCCGATGCAGTCCGCGAAGTGGTCGGAGTGGCCGTGCGAGACGAGGATGAAGTCCAGCTCCTCCACGTCCTTCGCCTCGATGTCGGCCACGGGGTTGCCGTCGAGCCACGGGTCGAACAGGATGCGCGTGCCCTCGTCGGTGAGCAGCGAGAAGCAGGAGTGGCCGTGGAAGGTGAGCGTCGCCATCTCAACGTCTCCGCAGGTGAAGGTGCCCGGCTCGCGCGGCGAGTTTCAGCCGGCGCGGAGGGATGTGCGTTGGGTTCGAGGGGTGGCGGGGGTGCCCCCTCCCGCTCGCTTAGGCTCGCACCCTCCCCCGCAAGCGGGAGAGGGTTGGGCATCGTGCGACTGGGCTTGCGGCCGCGGCTGATCCATCGGGATCCGTCTCCGCAGCGGGACTTTGCGCCGTCTTTGCCACGGGTTCAACCGCCAGGTAGCCCGGCCGGAGGTCCGCTCAGCCGCCGATCAGCTCCTGGTACGCGGCGGCGTCCATGAGGCCGGCGACGTCGGCGGGGTTGGACGGGCGCAGCTTGATCATCCAGCCTTCGCCGTAGGGATCGGAGTTCACCGCCGCGGGGTTGGCGTCGAGCGCGCCGTTGGCCTCCACCACCTCGCCTGCCACGGGGCAGTACAGGTCCGACACCGCTTTCACCGCCTCGATGGTCCCGAAGCTGGCCTCCGCGTCGAAGCTGGCGCCCGCCTGGGGAAGCTCCACGAACACCACGTCGCCCAGCTCGCCCTGCGCGTAGTCGGTGATCCCCACCGCGAAGGTCCCGTCGCCCAGGTCGCGGACGTACTCGTGCTGCTTGGTGTAGCGCAGGTCCTGCGGAACGTTGGCCATCGATCCTCCAGCGGAAATAGACGGGTCGGGGAACGCCGGGAGAATACGAAGCGCCACCGGGGGCGTCAAGCAAACACGGGGGCCATGGCCCGCCGTCGGCGGGTGCGCATCACCCGTTCAGCCGGCGCTACTTATCGTTCATCCGCCGTGCTGGCGGCTGCGCATCGGAAGCACCCGGAAAGCAGGGCTGACGCGGAGGGCGCGGAGGACGGCGGAGTGCGGGGTTTTTTGACCTTCCCCGCGAGTTCGGCGCGATTCGGCGTTCTGGCTTGTAGAGGCTTGATGGCTGCGGAGAAGTGCCCCCTCCCCCGGCCTCTCGTCCGCAAGCGGGAGAGGGGATAATTGCTTGGTGAGATTGGAGTTGTGGTGCGCCTCTCGTGCATCGTGCCAGGGTTTGCGCATCGGCCGATCGGTGGCCGGAGCGGAGGGGGTGGACAGACTCGGTAGATTGGTTCCGCGCAGGAGGATCGACGGCCGCGCATCTACCGATCACCCTTCGTTCCGATGCGGCTCGCCGCGAGGGCGAGGTCGCGGATATCGTTGCGGCGGCTCGTCTTTCTGCGCGGCTGCTACGCACTTCGGGGCGGCGCCGGGGTAGGAGTGCGCCTGATTGCCGGCCGACGCGCCGGTTTGCCATCGCACGGGGGCGCGGGTAGATTCCGCGGCTTCCCGCCACGCTCAACCGCACCGATAAAGATACCGTGAATAGATCGCTGCTGACCCACACCGACACCTTCGTGCGCCGGCACATCGGCCCCGGCGAGGGCGAGGTCCGCGAGATGCTGGACGCGCTGGGCCATGGCTCGCTCGACGAGCTGATCGACGCCACGGTCCCCGCTTCGATCCGCCTGGAGCGGCCGCTGGCGCTGGGCCCGGAGCGCAGCGAGTACGAGCTGCTGCGCGAGCTGCGGACGATGGCGGAGAAGAACCAGGTGTTCCGCTCGTTCATCGGCATGGGCTACCACGATTGCATCGTGCCGCCGGTGATCCAGCGCAACATCCTGGAGAACCCGGGCTGGTACACGCAGTACACGCCCTACCAGGCCGAGATCGCGCAGGGCCGCCTGGAGGCGCTGCTGAACTTCCAGACCATGGTGGTGGACCTCACCGGCCTGCCCATCGCCAACGCGTCGCTGCTCGACGAGGGCACGGCGGCGGCCGAGGCGATGGCCATGGCGTACGGCATCAAGGGTGGCGAGGCGCGCAACGCCTTCTTCGTCTCCGACCGCTGCCACCCGCAGACGGTCGACGTGGTGCGCACGCGCGCCCGCGCCCGCGGGGTGGACGTGATCGTGAGCGACCACGAGGCGTTCGACTTCTCCACGCCCGTGTTCGGCATGCTACTCCAGTACCCGGCGACGGACGGCGCGGTGACGGACCTGCGCGCCTTCACCGACCGCGCGCACGCCGAGGGCGCCGTGGTCACCGTTGCGTGCGACATCCTCTCCCTGGCGCTGCTGGCGCCTCCGGGCGAGTGGGGAGCGGACTTCGCGGTGGGCACCACGCAGCGCTTCGGCGTGCCGCTGGGCTTCGGCGGGCCGCACGCGGCGTTCTTCGCCTGCCGCGACGAGTACAAGCGCCAGATCCCCGGCCGCATCATCGGCGTGAGCACCGACGCGAACGGCAAGCCGGCGCTGCGCATGGCGCTCCAGACGCGCGAGCAGCACATCCGCCGCGAGAAGGCCACCAGCAACATCTGCACGGCGCAGGTGCTGCTGGCGGTGATGGCGGGCATGTACGCCGTGTACCACGGCCCGCAGGGCATCCGCCGCATCGCCGAGCGGGTGCACGGCCTGGCACAGGTGCTGGCCGAGGGTGCGCGGCGCCTGGGCTACACGGTGGAGCACGAGGTCTTCTTCGACACCGTGCGCATCGGCGTGGGCACGCGCGCGGAGACGATCGCGGCCGCCGCGCGCGACCGCCGCATCAACGTGCGCGTGCTGGACGGCGCCGTCTGCGTGGCGATGGACGAGACGGCGGGCGCCGAGGATCTGCGCAACCTCTTCGCCGCCCTGGCCCGTGGCGGCGCGGTGGACTTCACCGTGGAGGAGCTGGCGGACGCGGTGGACGTGAAGCTGCCGGAGCTCTTCGCGCGGACGAGCGGCTACCTGGAGCACCCCGTCTTCAACCGCTACCACAGCGAGACGGAGATGCTGCGCTACATTCGCCGGCTGGAGTCGCGCGACCTGTCGCTCACGCACAGCATGATCCCCCTGGGCAGCTGCACCATGAAGCTGAACGCCACGAGCGAGATGTTCCCCGTCTCGTGGCCGGAGTTCGCGCGCATCCACCCGTTCGCGCCGGGCGAGCAGACGCGCGGCTACCAGGCGCTGTTCCGCAGCCTGGAGGCCGACCTGGCGGAGATCACCGGCTTCGCGGCCGTCTCCCTCCAGCCCAACGCCGGCTCCCAGGGCGAGTACGCCGGCCTGCTCGCCATCCACGAGTACCACCGCAGCCGCGGCGACGCGCACCGCGACGTGTGCCTGATCCCGCAGTCCGCGCACGGCACCAACCCCGCCAGCGCGGTGATGGCGGGGATGAAGGTCGTGGTCGTGGGCACCGACGCGGATGGCAACATCGACCTGGCGGACCTGCGCGCCAAGGCCGAGAAGCACGCGGACAGCCTGTCGGCGCTGATGGTGACGTATCCCTCCACGCACGGCGTGTTCGAGGAGGGAATCAAGGAGGTGTGCGAGGTCGTGCACCGGCACGGCGGGCAGGTCTACATGGACGGCGCCAACATGAACGCGCAGGTCGGCCTCTGCCGCCCGGGCGACATCGGCGCGGACGTGTGCCACCTGAACCTGCACAAGACGTTCTGCATCCCGCACGGCGGCGGCGGCCCGGGCATGGGGCCCATCGGCGTGGCGGCGCACCTGGTGCCGTTCCTCCCCGGCCACGCGGTGGTGCCCGTGGGCGGCGGCGACCACAACGCCGTGTCCGCGGCGCCGTGGGGCAGCGCCAGCATCCTAACCATCAGCTGGGTCTACATCCACCTGATGGGCGCCGAAGGGCTGACGCGCGCCACGAAGATCGCCATCCTCAACGCGAACTACGTGGCGAGCCGGCTGCAGGAGCACTACCCCGTGCTCTACCGCGGCTCCAAGGGCACCGTGGCGCACGAGTGCATCGTGGACATGCGGCAGCTCAAGGGCGCGGCGGGCATCGAGGTGGAGGACGTAGCGAAGCGGTTGATGGACTACGGCTTCCACGCGCCGACGGTCTCCTTCCCCGTCGCGGGGACGATGATGATCGAGCCCACCGAGAGCGAGTCGCTTTCCGAGCTGGACCGCTTCATCGACGCGATGGTCGCTATCCGCGAGGAGATCCGCGAGATCGAGCTGGGGATCATGGACCGCGCGGACAACCCGCTCAAGAACGCTCCGCACACGCAGGCGGTGGTGGTCGCGGACAAGTGGGAGCATGGCTACGGCCGCGAGCGCGCCGCCTTCCCCAGCGAGGGCACGCGCGAGCGCAAGTTCTGGCCGCACGTGGGCCGCGTGAACAACGCCGCCGGCGACCGCAACCTGGTCTGCTCCTGCCCGCCCATCGAGGCGTACGCGTGACCGGGGCGCCGTCCGGTCGTTTCGCGCCCACTCAGCCCGGACCAGGCGTTCGGGTCATGCAGGGCGTGGAGCGCTGGGCGGCGCGTGGCGTTTGGCATTCCCTCGCAGCCGCCGTCGCGTGTTACGTGCTCGTTCTCCCTGCGGTCAGCACGGTGCTCTCGTGGACGGTGCGTGAAGCGTACGTGCTGGCCGATCCCGCCCACTGGGTGGAGCTGTTTGCGCTGCTGCTCACGGTGGGCACGATCCACGGCTTCCTCTCGCACCGCAGGCGAGCGATGGCGGAGAGCCAGGCGCGGCGCACGGTGGGTCACGCACTGCACTGGACTCCCGTCGCGCTGCTCGTGAGCATGCGGCATATCTCGCACGACCCTGTCCGG
>DASRQW010000501.1 GCA_035696245.1 Longimicrobiaceae bacterium
GCTCGTCGGTGTGGAACGCGGCGAACACCATCCCCAGCCACGCCACCAGCATCACCGCCGCCCACCAGCCCCTCCGCGTGCCCACCAGCAGCATGGCGGCCAGGCTGACGGAGAGCACGAGGGAAAGGCCCAGTTCGTGGATCCACACGAAGGGCAGCACCGGCAGCGCGCCGTACACGAAGAGCATGAGCAGGCGGCGGGGCGCGAACGCCTGGCCCGCCTGGCCCAGGTTGTAGGCGTCGTCGGCCAGCGTGGCCGCCCAGATGCCTATGAAGATGGGCAGGAACAGCTCCCACGGCGTCGTCCCGCCCACCTTGCCCGTCGCGCGCGAGGTGAAGAAGAGCGTGAGGACGAGAAAGATGCCCATCAGCGGGATGAACGGCAGCAGGCGATGGTCGCGGAACCAGCGCAGCGGGCCTCTGTGGCGCGCGAAGAGGAAGCCCGCGAGCACCGCCAGCGGCGCCAGGAAGACGCTGAAGTTGGTCAGGATCCCGGCCACGATGCCGCGCGCGGACGTCTCCGCCTTCACCGCCGTGCGGAACGGGTCCGGAAGCGGCGGCGGCGGCCCGGCGAACACCTCCTGCTTCCGCTGCGGCGTGTACTCCTGGTCGATGGTGTACAGCCGCGAGCGCGTGGCCTTGAGGTCGTTCGCGCGCGCCTTGGCGCCGCCCACCGCCTGGTACGCCGGGTCGGTGAAGACCTGGAAGAGCGCCGGCCGCGCGATGCAGAAGATGAGGATGGGCAGCACGACGATCGCCCATCTGCCCTGGTACTTGAACGCGCGCAGGACGCCCAGGAGGATGAGCCACGCCAGCAGCGCCACCACGTCGCGCATGAGCAGCGCGCCGGGCCCGGGCGCCGTGCCGTGCACCGGCCACACGCCCGTGGCGATGGAGTAATGCGCGCCCAGGTAGAAGGCGATGCCCAGCACCAGCCCCCACCAGAGCGGGCCGGGGAAGGCGCTGCCCTCCTTGCGGTCGTGCGGCAGGTTGTACGGGCGCAGCTTGATGGCCACGCCTTCCAGCCCCGCCGGCTGCCGCGCGCGGCGGCGGAACAGGTCGCGGAGCCCCATCACTCCGGCCCCCACGTGCCGTCGGCGTACGCCTGGCGCTGGGCCCGAGCCGCCTGCGCCTTGAGCGGCGACCTGTCCCCCGACGCCATGTAGCGCGTCATCCCCGCCGCGATGGCGCCCGGCACGCGCCCGCCCTGGCCGCCCTTGCGCACGTAGACGACCACCGTGTACTTCGCCCGCCCGTCCGGCCCGAACATCAGCCCCGCGAACCAGCCGTCGGGCGTCGCCTGGTGCGCCACGTCAGCCGTTCCCGTCTTTCCGCCCATGTCCCATCCCGTGCCCAGGAGCGTGGGCAGCACGCTCACCGCGGTGCCCTTGTGCACCACTTCCAGCATCGCCTCCTGCAGCTTGGCCGCGGTCGTCGCCTTCATCACCCGCCGCCCCTCGTGCGCCACGCGGTCCGCCTCGATGCTGGGCTGCATCATCACCCCGCCGTTGCCGATGGACTGGACGAAGCGCGACACGGCGATGGGCGTCACGTCCACCGGCCCCTGCCCGATGGCGAGCAGCGCCCACTCGTGCAGGTTGTACTTGGACAGGATGCGCAGCCGGGCCTGCGGCGGGCTCATGCGCTGCGCCCACGCGTCCGAGCTGGTGCTCCAGAAGTCGTGCTGCGTGTCCACCGCCGGCTTGTCGGAGTACGGCTCGAAGCCGAAGCTGCGGTACTGGTCGATGAACGGCTGCACCCCCAGCCGCTGCCGGGCGATGAACGCCATCTGGATCGCCGCGGTGTTGCAGGACACGCGCAGCATCTCGCGCGGCGCCTCCAGGTTGGCGAACTCGTGGCTCTCGAAGTTGCGGATGGCGCGGTTGCCCGCCATCACCCGCGGCGGGCAGGGCATGTGCACGTCGCCCAGCCCGTGGTCCCACCACACGGCCGAGAGGGCGAGCTTGAAGACGGACCCCGGCGGCGCGTAGCGCTTGATGCCGAACGGCGCCTGGTTGGGCGCTCCCGTGGCCGCGTACGCCACCAGCGCCCCCGTCTTCACGTCCTGCACGATCACCGCGCCCTCGCGCCCCTGGCCGTTGAGCAGCCGCCACGCCTCGCGCGTGGGCTCGGAGCACAGGGTGAGCTTCATGTCGGTGCCAACCGGGTGCAGGTTGTCGCTCTGGTCCCACCCGTGCGGCTCGCGCAACTGCTTCGCGAAGAGGCGTTCCACGGTGTAGTCGCGGTCCTCGGCCCCCGCCCCGCCGCCCACCAGGTTGGCGCCCGCCTCGTCCAGCGGGTAGATGCGCTGCACCTCGCCGTCGCGCACGCCGTAGCGGGCGAGCGTCTTGTCCTCCTGGCCCGTGCAGTCGTAGATCCAGCCGCGCAGCTCCGCGCGGTTCAGCTCCGCCGCGCGCGGGTCGCCGAAGCGCGAGTAGGCCGCCCGCCCGGCCTCGATCCGGTCGCGGTCGGCCAGCAGCTTCAGGTGTCCGCCCGCGTAGACCAGGGCGAAGAGGAACATCCCCACGGCGATGCGCACCGCCCAGCGCTCGCGGCGCTGGCCGAACGCCGCGCGCAGCGAGCGCAGCAGCGCCACCAGGGCGCCCACGCCGAACAGGGCCAGGATGCCGCGCAGGATCCAGTCGAGCAGGGTGTCGACCACGGGCTAGTCGATGCGGGTGAGGCGGAGCACGGTGTTCCCCATGCGCACGGTGTCGCCCACGCTCAGCGTCAGCTCCTGGTGCGCGGGGATGGGGGTCTCGTTCACGAAGGTGCGGTTCTTGGAGTCCAGGTCGGTCACCGTCAGCCGCCCCTGCGCCGCGCGGAAGCGTGCGTGGCGGCCGGACATGTAGCGGTCGCCCAGCGCGAACACGCCCGGCTCCGGCCGCCGGCCCACCACCATCTCGCCCTCCACGCGCAGCGGCTCGCGCACCGACTCGCTGCTCACCACCTCCAGCGTCGCGGAGCCGCCGGCAGTCGCCGTATACCTACCGCCCGCGTATCCGCCCGGCTGAGGCGCGCGGGGCGCCGCGTCGGGCACGATGGGGCGGTCGCCGCCGCCTGCGTTCTGAGGCGGCGAGATGGGTGCGTCCCGGCGGGGGGCGTCCAGGCCCAGCGGCTTCACGAAGGCGAACTCGCGCTTGGTGTCCAGCATCACGAGCTCCACCCGCAGCCCCGCGCGGGCGATGCCGTTGTCCTGCGCCCACGCCGCCGCGAAGCGCCGCAGGTGGTCGGCCTCGTCGCGGGCGAACAGGTTGGGGCTCATGCCGGGCGGCACCAGGTCGGTGCTCACGTACACGCGCAGGTCGGGAGCCGTGCGGCGGTCGGCGTAGCGCCGCAGGGCCTCGCGGACGCCCTCCTCCAGCTGGTTGCGGAGGCTGGGGCGCAGGATCTTGCGAAAGAGGCTGAGCATGCTTGGGTCCGGGGTTGGTTTGCGCCCGCAGGCATCAGCAATATCAGGACCGGCGGGGAGGGTAGCAAGCCGGGTGCCCCGCGCCCGCTTTCCCTCGCGTCACGGGGTGGGGCTGGAGTACGGGAGATGGCACGGCTTCGATTCAGCGCCTTCGCTTCCAACTCGATGTTGCGCGGCTGAGGTGCCGCTCCGGAGCCAGGCGGCGATACTGCCTGCCGCCCGTCTCCTCCGCGGGGTCGGGGAGCCTCCTCCTCCGGCGGGCCGATACTGCCTGGCCCGCCTCCGTCCGGGGTCTCCCCGCCCGCGGCGGGAGCCT
>DASRQW010000502.1 GCA_035696245.1 Longimicrobiaceae bacterium
GCGATGAATCGCACCCCTACGCGCGGCAGCGCCGTCGCGTTCTCGACGGCGGGTTCGCTTGGGTGGGGCGCCGTCAGCCGGGCGTGGTGGCGGCGACGGCGAAGGCGCGGGCGTGCCAGGCGTTGCGCATGGGCGTCTCCCAGCGGCCGGCGCGGAGGTCGCCCACGGTGGCGACGGTGTTGTCGAAGACCACCGTGTCGTCGCCAACGGCGCCGGTGCGGGCGAGCTGGCGGAACTCCGGGCGGGTGGCGGTGCGCACCTGTCCGTCCACGTCGCGATACCAGACGGGGGTGGAATCCAGCAGCTTCACGCCCGTCTCGTCCTGGATCTCGCCCAGCGTGTGGAAGAGCGAGTCGATGGAGCAGCCCGATACGCCGGTGGCGCGCTCGTCCGCGGCGACCAGGAGGAACTGGGCGTGGCGAAGGTCGCGCGCGCCCACCACCGTGCGGCCGTGCGCCTGCCAGCGCGCCAGGAACGCGTCCACGCGCTCCTCCAGGTGCGCCTGCTCGCCCGGCGCGAGGGGGCGCGATGCGGCGAACACCCACACGCGGGCGTCGTCGGGAAGGCTGGCGAATTCGGTGGCGCTCATGCGGCTCGGCGGTTCGGGGTGCACGTCACGTGGCTGCCGGAATGTAAGGCGTGGCGAGCGCCGCCTCCAGTGTGCGCGGCGCGGACTCCGGCGGCACGCGGACGAAGTCGCTGTACGACCGGTAGGTGAGGTTCGCGTCGAAGCCCTGGAGCAGCACCGCCCGGAACGCGCCCGGGTAGCTGTGCACGTTGCCGAACGAAGGCAGGCGCACGCGGCCGAAAGGCGTCTCCACGGCCGCGTACCGCACCAGGCTGTGCCCCACGCGCCGCGTGCCCCGCGCGTAGTCGAAGCGGACCTCGCGCACGGCGAAGGTGGCCGTGTCGATCAGGATGGTGCCGCTCACGTCCACCCGGTCGCGGCGCGCCCGCACGGGGCGGAAGCGCAGCGCCCACTGCCCGCCGCTGGGCCGCGGGTCCGCGAACAGGCAGTGGCCCACGAGGAAGTCGTCTTCCAGCAGCTCCAGCTCGTCGGGCACGCTGATGTTGATGCCGCCGCTCTCCTGGCTCACGAACCCGGCCGTCTCGCGCATGGCGCGGCGGCGGGCCTCGTGCGCGCGCACCGAGTCCGGCGTGAGGACGAGCACCGTGTCGCGCTCGGAGAGCATGGGGCCCAGCGCGCGGATGCGGCCCTCGGCGCGGAAGTGCAGCAGGCTCTGGTAGGCGTAGCGCGCCTCGAACTCGCGGCGTGTCTCCGCGGCCTTCCGCGTCTCGGCCCACAGCGCGGCCAGGCGCGGCTGCTGGGCGAGCCGCTCGCCGGTGTAGCACGCCGGGCCTCCCGAGACCGCCGTGAGGGCAGCCAGCACGACCGCGCGGCTCACGCTCCGCAGCGTCTGGTCCACCGTCTGCCCCTCCGCGACGGGGAAGACGGCGGACGGCGCCGTGCTGAACCCGATGCGCTCCACGCGCAGCACGTAGCGCCCGGCAGGTACGTCGCCGAAGCGGAAGGCGCCCGCCGTGTCGGTGAGCGCGGTGCGCGTCTCGCCGCCCGCCGCGGGCGCGAGCTTCACCAGCGACAGCGCGATGGGCGAGCCGTCCTCTGCCGCCACGGCGCGGCCGGTGACGGTGCCGTTCTGCTGCGCGGCGGCCGTCCGCGCGAAGGCCAGCACGGCGAGGAGCAGGAGGACGGGCGCGGCGAGGGACGCGCGAACGTAGGGTCGCATGATCGGAACCCGGGATGAAGGGGTAAGGACGCGCGCGAGAGGCGCGGAAGCACGGAGGGACCGGGTACGAGCGCGCGGGAACGCGGCCGGAAGCTGCTGATCCATCTTACCCGATCCCCAAGCGAAGAACAACGGTGCAGGCACGTCGATCAGTTGTAACGGCGGCGGCCGCGCCTCCGGAGAGACGTGGCCGTCGTGTCATGGCTCGCTCGCGGTGCCGGACGCCGTACATCTCCCAGCCGCCCGCCGTTCGATGCGGCGGATGCGACGAGCTGCGCCGGCCGATGCGGGATGGTCAGTCCGCGCCGGGCACGCGGCGGAAGTCGCGGTAGTCGCGGAAGGCGATGGTGCCCTGGAAGCTGCTGACGAAGAGCCCGATCATCCCGCGCGGGTCGCCGTGCAGCGCGCCGCCGGCCGGAAGGCGCACGGTGCCGAACGGCGTGGCCGTGGGCGCGTACGAGAGCGTGCCGCGCCCCCACGCGTGCGGGCCGCTCCGGTAGTCGAACGCGATCTGCCGCACGGCGAAGCTGGCGGTGTCGATCAGGATCGTGCCGCGGATGTCGGACCGGCCGTCCGCCGTGCTCACCGGGCGGAAGCGCAGCGCCCACGCCCCGTCGGCCGTGGGCGCCGGGTCCGCGAAGAGGCAGTGGCCCACGAGGAAGTCGTCTTCCAGCAGCTCCATCTCGTCCGGAAGGCTGAGCAGCAGCGAGTTGCGCGTCTGGTGCACGTAGCCCTCGCGGTCGCGCATGGCGCGGCGGCGGGCCTCGCGCACGCGAACCGAGTCCGGCGTGGTCTCCACCACCGAGTCCCTGTCCACGACCTTGTCGTGGAAGATGCGCACGTGGCCCACGAACTGGAGGCGCATCTTGGCGCGGTAGGCGTACTGCCGCTGGAACTGGCGGCGCGTCTCGGCCGCCTTGCGCGCCTCGGTCCAGAGCGCGGCCAGCTCCGGCTCGCCGGCCAGCCCGGCGCCGGTGACGCAGCGGTTGGCGACGGCGGTGATCGCCTGGATCGCCACGGCCCGCTCGCCGGCGCGCAGCGGCCGGTCCACCGTTTCGCCCGCGGGTACGGCGAACTGCGGCGAGGGCGCGTCGTCGTAGCCGATGCGCTCCACGCGCAGCCGGTACGCGCCCGGCGCGACACTCTCGAAGCGGAATGCGCCGCCCGCGTCGGTGAGCACGGTGCGCCCCTCGCCGCCATGCGCGGGTGCCAGCCGCACCAGGGAGAGCGGGATGGGCGCGCCGTCCGCCGCGGCGAGCGCGTGGCCGGTTACGGCGCCCGGCGCCTGCTGCGAAGCCGCGGGACCGGCGCCGAGGACGAGGGAGAGGACGAGGGAGAGGACGAGGGAGAGGACGAGCAGGGCCGATGAGCGAACGGAGCGGGAGGACATGGCAGGGCGGGGGCTGCGGGGAGGGACGGCGCCGGCCCGGCGAGCTCCGGAGCGGACGTGTCTCCCACTGGCAAGCCCCGGCCCCGTTCCCGGCGCATACGTTCGATTCACCGAAGCGGATGCGGAGCATGGAGTTGCCCGGCCGTGCAGCGCGCATGTGACGCCGGACGGCATCCGTCGCTCGTCCCCCAACGCGGACGGCCGCGTCTCGGAGAGACACGGCCGTCGCGGATGCTGCAATCCGGGTTCACTCCGCCGCGCCGCGTTCGGCGTCCCCGCATCTCCCGACCGCCGTTCCGCATCGCCTCGGTCGACGTGATCGGTCGGCGGACGTGCGGGCGGCGTCAGTTGCGGACGGGGCGCCCGTCGGCGAAGGGGAGAAGCTCGGACTCGGGCACGGGGACGGTGCGGGTCATGCCTTCCCAGCCGCAGCGCGGGCACCAGCGGCGCTGGATGCGGCCGCCCATCAGCCTCGCCGCCGCGCGCCCGGCCAGGCCCATGCGCACCGGCAGCGTGTCCGCGTCGCACTCGCTGCACGTGCGCTCGGCGGGGAAGATGAAGTAGATGGTCGCCATCGCGAGCACGAACTTGGCCCCGAAGGCGACGAAGAAGAAGAGCAGCCAGAGAAGGACGTCGTGCATCCGACACGTCTCCCGCGGGTGGTGCGATTCGTTTCCGGCAGGCTGCGCAAGAAGCGGGCTCCCTGGCGGGCAGCCGGCCGTGCCTCTCCCGTGGTTCACTACGCGCCGGCCGGCGGATGGTTCCTTGCTCGCCCGGTGGGCCCCGGTTACACTTCGCCGCCCCGCACCCGAGACGCCCGTGAGACACGAATGAACGTCCTGAACGTCCAGAACCTGCACAAGAGCTTCGGCCCCCGCGTGATCTTCGACGGCGTCGCCTTCGCGGTCGACGAGGGGGAGAAGGTGGGCTTCATCGGGGTGAACGGGTCCGGGAAGAGCACGCTGTTCCGCATCGTGGCGGGCGCGGAGGGCAAGGAGGACGGCACCATCGCCTTCCAGCGCGGCATCCGCGTGGGCTACCTGTCGCAGGAGCCGGAGTTCGAGCCGGGCGACACCATCATCCGCGCGGTCGCGGGCGGCAAGCCGGAGCTCCAGGAGGCGCTGGCGGAGTACCACGACGTGGCCGCCTTGCTCGCCCGCGGCGAGGGCGACGCGGAGCGGCTGCTGGCGCGCCAGGGCGAGGCGGGCGCGCGCATCGACGCGCTGGGCGGGTGGGACTGGGAGCACCGCATGGAGGCGATCCTCACCCGCGTGGGCGTCACCGGCTGGGAGCGGCCGGTGGACGGCCTGAGCGGCGGCGAACGCAAGCGCGTAGCGCTCGCCCGCGTCCTCCTCCAGGAGCCCGAGCTGCTCCTCCTCGACGAGCCGACCAACCACCTGGACGCCGACACGGTGCTGTGGCTGGAAGGCCACCTCCAGCAGTACCCCGGCGCGGTGATGCTCATCACCCACGACCGCTACTTCCTGGACCGCGTGGTCACCCGGATGATCGAGGTCTCGGTGGGCGATCTCACGGCATACCCCGGTGGCTACACCGAGTACCTGGAGGCGAAGGCCGAGCGGATGGAACGGCTTTCGGTGGAGGAGGAGAAGCGGAAGAAGCTGATCGAGAAGGAGCTGGCGTGGGTGAAGCGCTCGCCCAGCGCGCGCACCGGCAAGCAGCAGGCGCGCATCAACCGTCTCGACCAGCTCCAGACGGACCAGCAGGCGAAGCGCCTGCCGCAGCGCAACGTGGCCGAGATGGCCGCGGCCGAGGCGCCGCGCCTGGGCCGCACGATCCTCGACATCCACCACGTCACCAAGAGCTTCGGCGACCGCACGCTGGTGCGCGACTTCAGCACCATCCTCCAGGCCGGCGAGCGGATCGGTATCATCGGGCCCAACGGGGCGGGCAAGACCACGCTGCTCCGCATCATCATGGGCGAGGAGCCGGCCGACTCGGGAGATGTGGAGCTGGGGAAGAACACGCGCATCGCCTACTTCGACCAGCGCCGCGACGATCTCGATCCCGAGGCGTCGGTCTACGAGGCGGTGGCGAGCGAGGACTGGGTCACCGTCGGCGGTCAGCGCACGCATCTCCGCAGCTATCTCGAAACCTTTCTCTTCCCAGTCCCCGTGCAGCGCCAGAAGGTGCGCTCGCTCTCCGGCGGCGAGCGCAACCGCGTGCTGCTGGCGCGGCTGTTCCTGAAGGACGCCAACCTGCTCATCCTCGACGAGCCGACGAACGACCTGGACCTCGTCACGCTCCAGGTGCTGGAGGAGGTGCTGGCGGACTACGCAGGCTGCGTCCTCCTGGTGACGCACGACCGCTTCTTCCTGGACAAGGTGGCGACCGGCCTCATCGTCTTCGAAGGCAACGGCGCCGTCCGCCGCCACGCGGGCGGCTACGACCTGTACCGCCGCCTCAAGGAGCAGCGCGAAGCCGAAGCCGCCGCATCGTCCGCATCTGCCGCCGCGCCGAAGGAGAAGAAGGCCGAGGCGCCGAAGCCCGCCGCGGGCGCCGGCCGCCGGCTGACTTGGAAGGAGAAGAAGGAGCTGGAGGGAATGGAGCAGGCGATCCTGGAAGCTGAGGAGTTGAAGGAGACACTGAGCGCCCGCCTGGCCGACCCCGCCCTCTACGCCGGCGCGGCGGACGAGGTGGCGAAGGTCTCCGCGCAGTTCCGCGAGGCGGTGGAGCGCGTGGATGCCCTCTACGCGCGCTGGGGCGAGCTGGAGGAGATCCGCGCCGCCGCGGGATGAGGCGGATTCCGTAGCGTCATGGGCGTCCGGACGGTCCGGTGAAACGTGCGGCGCAAAGTGGCGAAATTCCGTAAGCCATTGCACTGCATCGTCATGTGCGAAAACGCGTGGCTCCTGGCCGTAGTTCTTCCGAAAAAGGTTGTTGACAGCCCTTCCGCGTCTCACTAAAGTGCAACTCCCCGCTCACAAAGCACCGCTGTAAATCCCCGCACTTCCGAGCACCCAATGTTTCTCCCCGCCATGCTTTCCCTGGCGGCGTCCCTTGGCGTCGTCCATGGAACCGGTGCCCCCGCGGCACACGACTCCGTTCCTCCCGTGCGCGCCGCGGCTTCCGTGCCGCCCTCGCGCGCTCCCTTTCATCCGTCGCACCACGCGCTGTCCAGCGCCGCCGCGGCGGGCATGAGCATGACCGAGCTGCTGCACGCCGAGCAGGCGGTGAGCGATGAGGTGCAGCGCGGCGCCTTTCCCGGCGCGGCGCTGGCGGTGGGCAAGCGCGGCCAGGTGGTGATGGAGCAGGGCATCGGGCAGATGGGCTGGGACGGCGGCGACGAGGGCGTGGACCCGGACTGGACGATGTACGACCTCGCCTCGCTCTCCAAGGTCGTCGGCACCACCACCGCGGCGATGCTGCTGGTGGAGGACGGGAAGATGTCGCTGGACATGCCCGTCTCCGCCTACCTGCCGGAGTTCACGGGCGGCGGCAAGGAGCGCGTGACCGTGCGCAACCTGCTCACCCACACCGCCGGCCTGCCCGAGGGCGCCGACGTGTGGGGCGCCACGGCCGACGACGCGCTCCAGAATGCCCTGCGCGTGCAACTCGTGTCCGAGCCCGGCGCGCGGGTGCTGTACTCGGACCTGAGCATGGTCGTGCTCTACGCCGCCGCCGAGCGCGCGGCGGGCGAGCCGCTGTACCGGCTGCTGGACCGCCGCGTCTTCTCGCCGCTGGCGATGCACTCTACGACATACGTGCCGGGCGAGGGCTGCGAGCGCTGCGCGCCCACCATCCGCGGCTCGGCGGGCTTCCGCGGCAAGGTGCACGACCCCATCGCCCGCGGGCTGGGCGGTTTCTCGGGCAACGCGGGCCTCTTCTCCACCGCGCACGACCTGGCGCGCTTCGCGTCGATGCTGGCCAGCGGCGGCGAGCTGGACGGCGTGCGCGTCCTCCAGGCCCGCACCATCCGCCAGTTCACGCAGCGGCAGGCGGGCGCGGGCACGCGGGCGCTGGGCTGGGACACGCCCACGGGCGGCAGCTCGGGCGCGGCGGGCTCGCGCATCTCGCCCAACGCGTTCGGGCACACGGGCTTCACCGGCACGTCGCTGTGGGTGGACCCGGACCGCGGCACCTGGGTGGTGCTGCTCACCAACCGCACGTACGACCCGCAGGGCGCCAACCGCATCCAGGCGCTGCGCCGCACGGTGCACGACTACGTGGCGGCCGCCAGCGACATGCAGAGCGGTGGCTACGCCAGCGCCAACTGACGCGCGTCCGGCAGATGAACGGAAGGAGGGCCCGCGCACCCCGGCGCGGGCCCTTCGCGTTTTCGCCGTCCCGGTAGACGCGGCGCGTTCCATCCGCCATCCGCCACCTTCCGGCGGGGTTCCGTAGATTCTACGCGGAGATAACGGTGAGGAAACGCTCGCCGAATGCTGCCGGAACGCGGTCCGCTCATCTTCCACGCAGGATCAGCCGCGACACCCGCCGCCTCCTCCGCCCGTCCAAACGAGGGAACCATGATGCAGCCGCGTTTCAGGCACGTCCTCGCCGCGCTGGTGCTCGCCGCGTCCGTCCACGCGGGCGCCGTCCACGCGCAGCACGCCCGCAAGGCGGCCGCGAAGTCCACGGTGATGCGCGCCGTGGGCCGGGCCGCGCCGGTGGGCGAGGTGCGCGCCGGCACGTCCGTGAACGGCACGCTCGCGCCGGGCGACTCCGTCCTCTCCGACACCTCGTACCTGGACGTGTGGTCGTACCGCGGCCGAGCGGGCGAGCGCGTCACCATCACGCTGAGCTCAAAGGCGTACGACACCTACCTGCACCTGGACCTGCCGCCCGGCGGCGCCGCCCTGGCGACCGACGACGACAGCGGCGGCGGCACCAACTCGCGCATCGTCATCCGGCTCCTGCAGGACGGGGTGTACTCCATCGCCGTGAACTCGGTGCGGCCGCGGCAGACGGGCCCGTACACGCTGTCGGTAGAGGCTACGCGCAACACGCAGGTGGGCGCCGCGGGCGAGGACTGGGCCGCCATCTACCCCGGCGGCGGCGACCCGAACGAGCGCTACGCGGTGCTGGTGGGGATGGAGAACTACCCCACGCGCGCCGACCACCTGGACGGCCCGGCCACCGATGCCCGGCTCATGCGCGACCTGCTGGTGGAGAAGTACGGCTTCCGGCCGGAGAACGTGGTCATGCTGCAGGACTCCGCCGGCAACCGCGAGCGCGTGATCCAGGCCGTGCAGCGGCACCTGGGGCAGGCGGGGCCGCGCGGCGTGGCCGTCTTCTACTACTCCGGCCACGGCACGCAGCTGGACGGCAACTTCGGCCAGCAGGACGACGAGCCCGACGGCAAGGACGAGGCGATCGTGCTGTGGGGCGGCAGCGACCGGGTGAGCCTGCTTCTGGACGACGAGCTCGGCTCGCTCTCCGACCGCCTGCCCGCCGGCCGCGCGCTCTTCATCCTGGACTCGTGCCACTCCGGCACGGCGCTCCGCGGCGGCGCGGAGACCGCGAACCCGGCGAACAAGTTCCTGTCCATGGCCCGCCTCCGCGGCCAGCTGCAGATGCCGCGCTCGTTCCTGCCCGCCGCCGCGCGCGGCGAGGCGGCGGTGTCGCTGGATCCGCCGGGGCGCGGCCAGCGCAAGCGCGTGTTCATCGCCGCCGCAGCGGACCAGGAGTCGGCGTGGGGCGTGAGCGAGCCGTGGCCGGCCGGCACCAACGAGAGCGTCTTCACCCATTACCTCGTCGAGGAGCTGCGCAGGTCCGACGCCTCGGAGACGTTCCAGCAGGCGGCGCGCGTAACGCTGGGTGCCACCACGCGCTACACCAAGCAGCACCACGGCAAGCCCCAGACGCCCCGCGCCGAGGGCGAGCACGTGGCCGAGCCCATCGCGGACTTCCTCGCCAAGCGCTGAGCCGCTGGCCTTTTCGGTAGATGCGACCGCGCCCTCCGCCGTTTCGTGGCGGAGGGCGCGGTTTTGCTTTGTCGCTGCGGGGAGGGCGTGCGCGCGCTCGTCGGCGGAGGACCTCTCTCCGGAAGCCGCGAAACTCGCCTAGGCTCGGACAGACGCGGCTTCCTCCGAGAGATCCTCCACCTCCTCGCATCAATCATCCACGACGGTCGCATCGAATCATCCACGACGGCTCGCATCCGTAGATGCACGTCGTCCGACGTTCCAAGCATCCACGCATCCCCCGGAACCGCGCGATTCCGCAGATGCCTTGCGCTGGATGTCTCTACCGCACAACGGTTTCGGTAGATGATAATGTTGAAGCCGTAGGGGTGCGATTCATCGCATCCGGGCCTTTCCGCCGCGCAGATGCTGGATGTCTGCACCGCATCCGCCGCCGTCATCCAACGTTGGACACTGGTGGATTCCACCGCCACCCATCTCCAGAAAACCAATTCTGCTACCGCTCAGCTCCCGCCGACGAGCTGGAAGCCGGCCCAGTAGAGCGGATCGGAGAAGCCAGGCGTCTTGCGGAGGGCTTCCTGGGCGCGGCGGAGGGCCTCGGCCTTGTCGGGCCGGTCCACATCTCCAAGCCAGTGCGTGTAGAACCCCTGCATGAGCCGCGCGGTCGCGTCGTCAGAGATGCTCCAGAGGGTGACGAGCACGCTGCGGGCGCCGTGGGCCAGGAACGCGCGCTGGAGGCCCACCGTGCCCTCGGCGCTCTTGAGGTTGCCGAGGCCCGTCTGACAGGCGGAGAGCACCACCAGGTCGGCGTGCAGCCGCGGAAGCTCGTCCACTACCTCGCCCGCGGTGAGCAGGCCGTCGTTGGCGCTGTCCGCCGCGAAGGCCACGAACGACGAGCGCGCCAGCGCGTCGGAGCTGTAGGCGAACCCGTGCGTGGCGAAGTGCACCACCGGCGCGGCGCCGATCAGCCCCCGCACGGCGGTCTCGGACGCGACGGCGCCCGTGCGAGAGCGGGCGCCCAGCCGCGCGGCCACCCAGCGCGCCTCGCGCTCCGCCGCGGGTAGCGCGGAGAGCCGGAGCCGCCGGCCGGTCGAGGCGCCCACGTCGGGCATCGCCGGGTTGCCGACGACGAGCGAGGCGCGCAGCGCCGCCACTCCGGCCGTGCCCCGTCCCGCCGCGGGCCGACGCTCCGCCTCCGCCAGCGCGGCGAGCGACGGGGCGTAGCGCAGCGCGTGGCGGGCGCCCAGCGGGACCGTGTCGTCCAGCATCAGCGCGGCGAAGGGGACGAGCGCGAGCGGGCCGGCCGGGAGCACGACCAGCTCGCCCCGCGCGGGCAGCGCGGCGCGGAGGCCGGGCGGCAGCAGCACCGCCGTCAGCCGGCCGGCCGCGGTGGGGCCGTCCAGGTCCAGGTCCGACGCGGGCGTCGCCGCGCCTCCCGTGGGGTCCATGCGCACTGCGCGCGACTCGGCGCCGCCCAGGTGCTGCGCGGCGGCGGCCTCGTCCGCGCCCATCTCCCTCCGCAGCGCACCGACGAGCGCGGCCAGCGTGTCGGAGTCCACGCGCGTGCGGAAGACGGACGGATCGCCGGCGGGCGGGATCACCCACGCGAAAAGCGTGTCCGCCGTGACGAGGTACGAGACGACGGTGGCGCCGGTGCGCCGCGCCACGCGGACGAGCGAGTCGCCCTCGGCCGGCAGGTCGGCGCCGGCGGTGGCACCCTGCGCGCGCCCGCGCATCAGGTCCAGCAGCGCCTGCGACCGCCCGCGCTCGCCCGCGGCCAGGCCCGCGCGCAGGGCGGCGCCCGCGCCCACGTCGCCCGTGCGTGCCAGCCACGCCCGCGCCCACGAGGGGAACAGCTCCGCGTCGTCCTCGGCCAGGCTCACGCGGTTGGGATCGCCGCCGGCCTGCGCTCCCAGCGTGGCGACCACCGCGGCGGCGGAGTCGTAGTACGCGACGGCCTCGCGCAGCCGGCCCTTCCCCGCGCGGTGCAGCATCCACGCGAGGTTGCCCAGCGCCGCGGCCTCGGCGCGCCGGTCGCCCGCGGCGCGCGCCAGGGAAAGGGCGATGCGCATCTGCTCCAGCCCCTGCGCCGCGCGGCCGTTGCGGGCCAGCAGCACGCCCAGGTTGTTGCGCGTGGACGCCTGGCCGCCCCCGCCTCCCTCCTGCTCCAGCCGCAGCGCCGCGAAGAGCAGCGTGGCGGCCGAGTCCGGCCGGCCGGACTTCTCGGCCAGCGTGGCCAGGTGGTCCAGCGTGGTCGCCTCGTTGGCGCGTATGCCCAGGTAGTGCTGGATGGCGAGCGCGCGCTCCAGCGCCGCGCGCGCCGAGTCCGGCTGGCCCAGCTTGATGTGGACGAGCCCCATGTCGCCCAGCGTGACCGACTCGCCCTCGCGGTCGCCCGTCGCGCGCCGCAGCGGCAGCGCCTGGCGGTAGTAGAGGAGCGCCGAGTCCAGCCGCGCCAGGCGGAACTGGAGGTCGCCCAGGTGCGTGAGCGCCCTCGCCTCCTGCCGCACGTCGCGGTCGGCGCGCGCCGCCTCGCGCTCGCGGCGGAAGTACACCGACGCCGAGTCGGCCCGCCCCTGCTCCATCCACATCGCGCCCACGTTGCCGTACATGACCGCCAGCGTGCCGCTGTTGCCGCTCAGCCGCTGGGCGGCCTGCGCGATGTAGTAGCTGGCCGAGTCCGCGTGGCCCAGGCGGTAGTGCGTGAGGGCGAGGTTGTTCATCGCCACGCCCTCGTTCAGCGGCTTGTTGGCCACGTGGAAGGCGAACAGCGCACGCCTGTGGTACGCCAGCGCCGAGTCCGGCCGCCCCAGGTCGCCCTGCGCGTTCCCCACCTGCGAGAGCGTGCTGCCGCCGCCCTTGTCCTCCCACCCCGCCGCCACCGCGCGCCGGAAGTACGCCACCGCCGAGTCCGGCCGCTGTGCCGAGGCGTACGCCCCCGCCGCGTCGCCCAGCAGCCGCGCATCCAGCACGTGCGTCTTGGACCGGGCCGCCACCTCCAGTGCCTCCCGCAGCAGCGCCACGGCCGAGTCCGCCCTCTCCGCCTTGACGTAGATCTGCGCGGCGGCGTCCAGCGCCAGTGCGTGCGTCGTCCACCGCCCGGCCGCGCCGTACTGGTCCGCCGCCTGGCGCATCAGCCCCGCCGCCCGTGCGAGCGACGCTGCGTCGGTCGACTGCATGGTGCGCGACGCCGCGGCGAACAGCACGGCGGCGCTGTCGGCCGGCGTGCGCTGGGCGGCGAGCGGCGCGGTGGCGGCTACGACTGCGAGGAGGGAGACGGCGGCGGGACGGCGGATGCGCATGGGCGCGGCTCCGGAGTGGAGGGGCGTTGCGGGCGATGCTGACGCGGGCGGATGCGGCCGACGCACGCCGCGGACGTTTACGATGGCACCCGCCGCGCATCCGCGCCACGGTCGCGTTCCGCCCTGCATCCGCCGAGGTGCCGCGGATGTGCGATTGCAGGATCCCCGGACGCAACAAGTGCCCGCGGGAGGACGTCTCCGCGGGCCCTTCGTCGCCGATCATCAGGAGTTTCGCGGGGGAGAGGGGCCCCCTCCCCCAGCCCCTCCCCCAAAACTGCCTGGGGGAGGGGAGCTAGATCGCAGCAGCCGTGAGGGTTACGCGTCCAGCGGAATGGGTCGGCAAGGGCGAGCGGGTGGGGTAGTCGAGATGCGGCTGCCGAAAACAACGGAGTTGCCGACCAATCTTCCTTCCGATATGACCGGTGCGGATCTTTCTTATCTCGCAACCCACCGAACAAAACGCGCTAAACAACACGCCCACAAGCAGTTCTCCCCTCTCCCGCTTGCGGGGGAGGGGCCGGGGGAGGGGGCATCCCTTCAGCACGCCTCACCGTCCCAGCACCGCCTACATCTACCAGACCTCAGTAGACGAGCTGGCTGGCGATGAGGTTCTGGAGGAGGGAGATGGCGAAGAAGGCGACGAGCGGGGAGAGGTCCAGCCCGCCCATGGGCGGCAGGATGGAGGAGATGGGCCGCAGCACGGTGTCGGTGATGCGGCGGATGGCCTCCACGGCGGGGTTGCGCGACATGGGCGAGACGACCCACGACAGGATCACCCGCGCCAGGATGAGCAGCTTGAACAGGTTCAGCGTGGCCAGCAGGAGCGCCCATCCCATCGCGTACCTCCCGTCAGGGTGCGGCGTTTACCGTTGGGCCCAGGTACACCAGCACCGGGGCGGGAAGGGAATGCGCGGCCTCGTACAGCCGCACGGCGGTGAGAGCGTCGGCGCCGGTGAGGGCGGTCGACTTGATACCCGTGAGCATGAGCTCGTGTGCCAGCTCGCGCGCGCGGGCTTCGGGCGTGTCCAGCTCCAGCAGCCGCTCGCCGCGCCAGCGCCGCAGCCGGTCCGCGAAGACCGCCGCGGGCAGCGGCGCGTCGGCGAAGGCGGCGACGGAGCCCTTCAACAGCTCCACCCAGCGGTCGGACTCGCCGGGCGGGACGACGACCTCGAAGCGCAGCTCGCCGCCGCCCGCGTGCCGCACGATCTCGGCGCGGGCGTTGTACACCGAGCGCCGGCTGGGGCCGAACGAGATGCGCTGCACAGCCAGCGAGGCCAGCATGCGCAGCGCCTCCACGTCCGCCCCCGGCGGGAACGGGTACGTCGCCGAGACGAAGGCGGTGATGGAGTTGTACTCCTTGCGCACCGGCTCGGTCGCGGGCTGCGGCGCCGGAACCTCCGTCGCGGCGAGCGGCGCGGCGTCGATCTGCGAGGTGAGGAAGGCGTGCGCCGCCGCGGCGTCCACGTCACCCACCAGCGCCACCGTCACCCGGTCGGGCGTGAAGTTCTTGCGCAGGAAGACGTCCACGTCCGCCGGCGCGAGCTCCGCCACGGCCGACGCGGTCCCCACGGACGGGCGGCCCCACGGGTGGTCGGCGCCGAAGACGGCGGCGTCGGTCTCGCGCTCCAGCGCGTCGGCCGGGCTCTGCTCGCGGCTCTGCAACTCCGCGCGCACGCTGTCGCGCTGGGCGGTGGTCGCGGCGCTGTCCGCCGGATCGCGGAAGATGGCGACCAGCAGCGCGTGCGTGGCGTCCTGCCACACCTCGGGAGCCGAGGTGAGCGAGAAGGCCACGGCGTCCTTGCGGGCCTGCACCTCTAGGTGCGCGCCCAGCGAGTCCAGCACGGGCCGCAGCGAGGCGGTTACGGCCCGCGCGGTCAGGTACGCGATGCCGTGCTGGAGGTCCGGCTCGTCGGCCGGGCCCGTGGCGAGCAGGATCTCTTCCGCCACCACGGGCGTGCCCGGCTCGGCTCGCACGAGGATGCGGTCCTGCTGCGCCGCGGCGGCCCCGGCGTGCGCGAGGGCGAGCGCCAGCGGCAGGGCGAGCGCCGCGAGGCGGGGGGATGGAATGATGCGCGTCACGGGGTGGTCGGCAGCTTCTGGGGTGGGACGTCCACCGTGGCGCGGGTGGCGGCGGTGAGCTGGGCCAGCGCGCGGCGCACCGCGTCCACGTCCACCGCGCCCACCGCGGCGAAGAAGTCCTGCGCGGCGTCGCGGCGGCCGGTGCGGTCGGTGAACGAGCCCAGCACCTCGGCCATCCGCTCCGGCGTACGGGCGTAGAACACCATCTCGCGGCGCACGGCGGCCGCGGCCCGGCGCACCTGGTCCGCATCCACCGAGTCCGCCACGATCGCCAGCGCGCCCGGCACCGCGCGGCGGGTGCGCGCCAATGCGGGGGCGGGCGATGCGACCACGACGGCCAGCGCCTGCCCGTCGTGCGTCCACCAGTGCTCCACCTCCACGAACGACGCTGGGAGGCGGCTGCGCAGCGCGTCGCGCACCAGGCGCGCGGCCACCGTCACGGCCGCGGGGTCCGCGCTGTCCGCCGGCCACGCCGCGCCGATCCAGCCGCGCGTGGCCTGCGGCGCCCGGTCGCCCGCGAAGCCCGGCACCGAGTCCACCAGCGCCCGCGGCTCCTGGACCGACGCGGAGTCGGGCCGCGCAGCGGTGGAATCGGACGAGGCGGAGTCGGTAGATGCGGGGGCTGCCGCGTCGGCGACAGGCTCCGCGTCGGGGATGCTGGCGAAGGCGCGCTGCACGGCGGCGAGCTGCACGTCGCCCACGGCGGTCACGCTCACGCGCTCCGGCCGGTACATGGCCGCCCACACCTGCGCGAGCGGCGCCACGTTCAGCCGCGCCGCCGCGGCCTCCGTCCCGGCCACGGAGACCTGCGCGGGGAAGAGCTTGGCCCGAAGCGCCGCACGGACGTACGACGGCGCCGTCTCCCGCTCGGCGGCGCGCTCCTCGCCCACTTGGCGTAGCGCGGCAAGCATCTGGGCCGTACCCGCCACCGGCGTGTGCAGCGTGGAGCGCAGGATGGTCGAGAGCTGCCCCATCTCCGACGCGGGGCCGATGACCGTGTAGACGACCGCGTCGGCCGTGCGCGCGATCTGCACGCGGCCGCCCACGCGCGCGACCTGCTCCTCCAGCCCCGGAAGCATCAGGTGCTGGAAGAGGTGGCCCGCGCCGGCGTAGCCCGGCGGGTCGTCCGCCAGCAGCGACAGGCGCAGCGCCACCAGCGGCAGCGCCGACTGGCGGTGCACCGAGAGCTGCGCCACCGGCGCGTCGGCCGCGCGGGCGGGAACGCGGGTGGTGTCGGCCGCCGGCAGCGCCGCGGCCAGCGTGAGGGCGAGTGCGAGCATTCAAGGTCCGGATACGAGAGAGGAGCGCCGGGCGGGCGCTCCTCTTGAAACTAACGTGCCTGACGTGTTTCCGGCGAATCTGCCGCAGGCTACTCGGGGATCGCGTCGGCCACGATGAAGTTCATCGGGTCCACCTGGCGGCCGTTCACCTCCACCTCGTAGTGCAGGTGCGGGCCGGACACGAGGCCCGTGGCGCCCACGAGGGCGATCACCTGGCCGCGCTGCACCGTCTGCCCGTCGTGCACCAGCAGCTTCGACGCGTGGGCAAAGCGGGTGATGTACCCGAAGCCGTGGTCGATCTCCACCATGTTGCCGTACCCGTTGCTGCGGTTGCCCGCGAACCGCACCACGCCGCGCGCCGGCGCCAGGATCGGCTCGCCCACCCGCGCCGCGATGTCGATCCCCTTGTGCGGACGGGTGATGTGCAGCACGGGATGGTAGCGCCCGGTGCTGAACGGGCTGGTCAGCGGCCCGGTCGACGGGGCGATGGACGGCATGGAGGCCAGCCGCTCGTGGTTGCTCTGGAGCGCGCTGATCGCCTGGTCCATGCTGGACCGCAGCAGCGTCGCGCGGCGGATGAGCGTGCCCAGGTCCGAGCTGGCCGCGTACACCTTGCCGCCCAGGCGCCGGTCCAGGTAGCGCAGCCCCGTCGCGCCGGACCGCGGCTCGCCGGCCGTGCCCAGGCCCGCGCGCTGCGCCGCCGCGTCCAGCCGCGGGAGCCCGGCGATCACCCGGTAGCTCTCGTCCTTCTTCGACAGCGTCTCGATGGAGCGGTTCAGCTCCAGCATCTGCCCGCGCATCTGGTCCACCTCGGCGGCCAGGAGCTCGTTCTCGTGGGCGATGGCGCCGGCGCGCACGCTCTGGCCCTGCTTCACGAAGAAGCCGATGCTGAACGTGCCCAGCGTGACCGTGCCCATCACCAGGACGGCGAGGGCGGCGCGGATGGCTTTGGCGGAGATCTGGAAGGAGCGGACGCTCTCGTTGTCGTGCGGAACGAGCACGAGCGTCCAGCGGGACAGTGCCATGGGGGCCTTGCTACTCGATGGCGGACGGGGGCGGCCGGCAGGGCACCGCGCGTCCAACTCGATGGGGTTGAAGGGCGTATGATACACGAGACGTCCCGGAGTGTCAACGATCCGGCCTCGCCCCGCACCGATCCAGCCGACAGGAGATGTCGTTCCGCACCAAGCGTTTACCTGCTGCGACGAAGTTCCGTCGCCACCTCGCGCCCGGTGGTTGAAACCGCGGCAACAGAAGCGCAAAGTCCCCCTGCGGGGACTAACCCCGAAGCGTCATCCTTGTACGTAGGCCATGACACGACCGATAGTTCCGACCCGCGCCGACCTCACCGCCACGTGGGCCAGGCTCCCCTCCCCCAGGCAGTTTTGGGGGAGGGGCTGGGGGAGGGGGCC
>DASRQW010000503.1 GCA_035696245.1 Longimicrobiaceae bacterium
GGGACTACGGCCCGCTGGGCGTGGAGCTGAAGCGGAACGTGAAGGAGGCGTGGTGGCGCGCCATGGTGCACGAGAACGACGACATCGAGGGTCTCGATGCGGCCATCCTCATGCACCCGCGCGTGTGGGAGGCGTCGGGCCACGTGGCCGAGTTCACCGACCCGCTGGTGGAGTGCGGCAACTGCCACCGCCGCTACCGCGAAGACATCCTGCAGGGCGAGGCCGGCACGACCGAGATGAAGTCCATCCGCTGCCCGGCGTGCGGCGTGACGGGGCAGTGGAGCGAGCCGCGCCAGTTCAACCTGATGTTCAAGACCTTCATGGGGCCGGTGGAGGAGGATGCGAGCGTGGTGTACCTGCGGCCGGAGACGGCGCAGGGCATCTTCGTCAACTTCCTGAACGTGCAGCAGAGCGCGCGGCAGAAGGTGCCGTTCGGCATCGCGCAGATCGGCAAGGCGTTCCGGAACGAGATCACGCCCGGCAACTTCACCTTCCGCACGCGCGAGTTCGAGCAGATGGAGATGCAGTTCTTCGTCGAGCCCGGCAGCGACGACGCCCACTTCGAGCAGTGGAAGGAGCGGCGGATGCGGTGGATGACGGAGTCGCTGGGCCTGGCCGCCGACCGGCTGCGCTTCCACGAGCACGCGCCCGACAAGCTGGCGCACTACGCCAAGGCCGCGTTCGACATCGAGTTCTTCTTCGGCGGCACCATCGGCGACGGGGGCTGGGGCGAGGTGGAGGGCATCCACAACCGCACCGACTTCGACCTGCGGCAGCACCAGGACTTCTCCGGCAAGAAGCTGGAGTACGTGGACACGGTGGCCGGCAAGCGCTACCTGCCGTACATCATCGAGACCTCCGTCGGCGCGGACCGCGTGACGCTGGCCGTGATGGCGAACGCCTACCGCGAGGAGACGGTGGAGGGCGAGACGCGCACGGTGCTGGCGCTCAAGCCGTCGCTGGCGCCGGTCAAGGCCGGCATCTTCCCGCTGGTGAAGAAGGACGGCATGCCCGAGCGCGCCACCGCCATCCACGAGGCGCTGCGCCGCCGCGGCATCCAGAGCGTGTACGAGGAGTCCAACTCCATCGGCAAGCGCTACCGCCGCGAGGACGAGGCGGGCACGCCGTACTGCTTCACCATCGACGGCGAGACCATGGAGAGCGGCACGGTGACCGTCCGCGACCGCGACACCATGGAGCAGACGCGCATCTCCGAAGACCACATCATCCCGTTCCTCCAGGAGCGCCTCGGTTGATCCGCCGTTCATCTCCCGGGAGATGGACGGCAGCGGATGATCTCGGTAGATGCGGGTCGGAGGATGCGCATCGGCAGATGTCTGCTGAAAGGGTTTCCGCCGCGCATCCACAGGAGATGAACGGCCGCCGATCATCCCCCGTCCGCAGCACCACGGCGGATGCGCGGCGTCCGGAACGCGTTCCCGCGGCGTCTCCGCCGATGCGAAACAGACGAGCCGTCCCGATTCAGCGGGGCGGCTCGTTGTACGTCGTGCATCTCCTTGCTTTGTCTCCGCCCGCCGCGCATCGTGGGCGCATGCGGCCGGCGCGCCTCCGTCTCTCGGCAGACGCGGGTACGTCGCTTGCGCCGCTCCGCAAACGGCCGAACGCCGCGCATCTCCGCCGCCCACGCCCCATCCATGGACGCTTCCGAATGAACAGACCTCTCGCAGGGCTCGGCCTCCTCGCGGCGCTGGGCGCGGCAAGCGGTGCCGCGGCGCAGGCGGCTGGGCCGGCCGCGCGCTTCGATGTGGTGGGCCGCGGCCCGGTGACGAACACGCGTACGACCGACCTGGCCGTCTTCCGCGCCCCCAACGGCCGCGACTACGCCTACACGGGCACCTTCGGCGACTGCCAGCGGTGCTCGGGCAACCGCATGTTCGTGTTCGACGTGACCGACCCCGCGCACCCGGTGCGCACCGACTCGGTGGTGGTGGACGCCAAGATCGTGAACGACGTGGCGGTGAACCGCGAGGGCACGCTGGCCGTCCTCACCCGCGAGGGCGCCACGAGCCGCCGCAACGGCCTGGTCATCCTGGACCTCGCCGACCCCGCCCACCCGCGCCAGACGGCGGAGTTCTGGGAGACCATCACCGGCGGCGCGCACAACGTGTTCCTGGACGGGAAGCTGGCGTACGTGGTGGACGCGGGCACGTGGGACCTGGTGGTGGTGGACCTGTCGGACCTGCGCGACCCCGTGCAGGTCGGCCGCTGGTCGCTGGAGACCAGCACCATGCGGCTGCTGCAGGACGTGTACGTGAAGGACGGCCTGGCGTACCTCTCGGCGTGGGACGACGGGCTGGTGATCCTGGACGTGGGGCAGGGCATCAAGAAAGGCACGCCGCAGCACCCGCAGATGGTGAGCCAGTTCCGCTACCGCACGCGCTGGCACGGCGAGCAGTACGGGCACACGCACTTCGCCTACCCGTACACGAACGCGGCCGGGCACGCGTACGTGTTCGTGGGCGACGTGATCATCCCGCGCGGCGTGGACCTGAACAAGCGCTTCGACTCCGGCGGCTCCATCCACGTGCTGGACGTGTCGCGGCTCACGGCGCCGCTGGAGGTGGCGAGCTACGCGGTGGAGGGTGCGGGCGTGGACCACTTCTGGATCGAGAACGACGTGCTGTACACCGCCGCGCTCACCGCGGGCGTGCACGCCGCCGACGTGTCCGGAGACCTGCGCGGAACCCTGCGCGGGCGCGAGATCGCCTCGTTCTCCACGGCGGACCCGCACGGCTTCGTGCCCAACCTGGCGATGGCGTGGGCCGTCCGCCCGCACAACGGTTTGCTCTTCGCCACCGACTTCAACTCCGGCCTGTGGATCGCCCGCCTCACGCGGTAAGCGCTTTCGTGGTCGACAGATGAACGCGGGGCCGCCTTCCACCGGGAGGGCGGCCCCGCGCTTTTCGCCATCCTGCCGGATCGGGATCCGGTGCCCGGCTCAGCCCACTCTCCCTCCCGCGGCGCGCCGCCGGCGGGCCGGACGCGGGAACGGCCGGGCGCGTGTTCCCAAACGGGTCCTCAAACGGGAACGGCGATGTTCCCGCATGGGAACGCATCCCGAACGGGAACCCAATCAAAACTCGCGGAAGTCGTTGTGAACACTCGGCTTTCGCTGGCACGCCTATAGGGAATGCCGATTGCTAATCCCCCTCCCAGAGTTTCCCGACCCGATCCAAGAATCAACGTACCCTCCCGGAGCACACCATGAAGAAGCTTGCCCTGTCCGCCGTCTTCGGCGCCGCCCTTCTCGCCGCCCCGACCCTGGCCTCGGCCCAGTCGATCACCGGCTCCATCCAGGCGACCGCCACCGTCTCGACCGTCCTCGCCTTCGGCACCTCGTCGGCGCTCGACTTCGGCGCGGTCACGCCGGGCACCGCGGCCACCGCCAGCGGCTACATCCAGCTGGACCGCAACGTGGGCGTGATCTTCACGCTGCCGGACGCCGCCAACACCGGCAAGCTGACCAGCGCCGCCGGCGGCACCCTGACGCCGGCTTTCACCTGCGGCGTGGGCGCGACCAACGCGACCATCACCACCGCGTTCAGCAGCTGCGCCCCGGCCACCGGCACCACGGCCGTCCTCACGCAGGCCGCGCCCACGGGCACGAACACCGAGTACGTGATCTTCAACGGCTCGCTCACGGCCGCGCAGACGAACACGGTTCCCGGCACGTACAACGGCGTGATCCGCATCACCGCGACCGCCAACTAAGCACCAGGTCCCCTCGTGGTCCTGCTCTCTCGCCGCGCGGCCCGTTTCCGGGCCATCCTGACCGCCGCACTGGCTCTTGCCGGTGTGGCGGTCTGGACGCCCGCGCGGGCGCAGGCCGCGAAGCGCACGGTCACCGCGGGGCTCGGCGACAGGCTGACCATCGTCCAGCCGCCGATGACCATAGACGGGGTGAAGGGGCTGAACTTCGGCACCCTCACGCCGGGCATCCCGGTGACGGTGCTCCCCACCAGCGTGCAGGCGGGCGAGGGGCGGGGGACGGGTGCCGACTTCGTGCACTCCATCACCACCACGCTCACCCTGCCTACGGTGCTGACGGGGCCCGGCGGCGCGACGCTGCCGGTGAGCTTCAACGGCAACTACGCCGGCTCGTGCGAGATCAACAACTCGAACGTGTGCGACGTGGCCAGCCGGCAGACGTGGAACCCCGTCGTCACCCCCACGCACACCGACACCCCGTTCAACACGGGTCCGGGCAACACCTACCGGTATCCGCGCTACTCCGTGTACGTGGGCGGCAGGGTGACGCCGGCAGCGTCGCAGCGCGCCGGCGTCTACACCGGCACCATCGGCATTACCGTCGTCTGGAACTGAACCGGCTGGACCCGATCGCGCCCCCATCCTCATCGATGCGGGCGCGATTTTCCGTACCCGTCCCCGGACGCCGCTCCGAGCGGTTTGACCATCCGCCGGTTGAGGATGATGCCCGGGCAGTCCGCTGTCTCGCCCAGCCGTACCGCGAGGCGCAGCATTTCGCGGCAGCGTCGTGCAAAGTGCCGCGCGCGGGCTTCCGCGGGACGCGCCGCGCCGTTGGGGCCGCGCCGCCGTAAACAATTGAGACGCAAGCATCTTGAGGGACGCAGCGCCGGCGGTGGTGCGGCGCGGTTCGCATGTTGCTCCACGCGGGTTAAAACACCAATCCCAGCCAGTCAGCCGCGCCCGCACCGCGCCCTCCGGGGTGCCAGGCGCCGATCCGTTCCTTCCCGCCCAGGAGAGACCGTGCCCGAGTGCACACCTCCGCAAGCGCGTTCGCGCGAAGCCGGCTACACGCTCATCGAGATGCTCACGGTGTGCGTGATCGTGGGCATCGTCTCGCTGATGGCCCTGCCGCGCCTGGACGTGGCCCGCTACCGCTCGGAGCAGGGGATGAAGCACCTGGGCAGCGTGATGGCGATGGCGCAGCGGGCCGCCGTGGCCAAGCAGCACAACGTGGTCATCGCCTTCGACGTGGCCGGCCGGCGGCTGCGCGTTCACTCGGACGAGAACAACAACGGGGTGATGGACGCGGGCGAGCCGGTGCGCTACGAGCCGCTGGCGTCCGGCGTCACCTTCAGCCGCGGCTCGGCGCCGCAGCTGTCCATGGGCGCAGGGCCGGTCACCTTCGCGAAGGTGCAGGCGGGGATCCCCGCCGTGACCTTCAGCCGCAACGGGACGGCGGGCGAGGAGGGTGGCTTCTACGTGACCACGATCCGCGCCACCAAGGCTTCCACGTACACGTCCGATGCGCGCGCGGTGGTGATCGAGCGCGCGACCGGGCGGCCCACCTGGTACCGCTACACCGGCTCCGCCTGGGAGAGGGACTTCTGATGCGCACCAACTCCGGGCGCCCGCGCGCCGCCCTGCCCCGGCCCGCGCTCGGCGT
>DASRQW010000504.1 GCA_035696245.1 Longimicrobiaceae bacterium
GCGGGAGCGGTCGCCGCGAGCGAAGCCGTGCTGGAGCCGAACAGGCCGAAGAACCAATCGAACACGTGGAACCTCCGAGGTGAGGAGAGGGGGGAGCCGAAGGGGTACCGCGTACTATCCGACGACGCGCCGCGTGCTTACCAGCTGCCGCCTGCGCCACCGCCGCCGAAGCTCCCGCCGCCGAAGCCGCCGAAGGTGGTCGTGGTGGGCGCGGGGTCGGGTGCGGGGGCCTTGAACAGGCCGACGATCCAGTCGATCACGTGGGTGCTCCGGGAATGGGGACCGCGCGTTCGTGCAGGCCGGGGAAGGGGCCCGAGAGGCGCGGCCAAGGTGGTTGGTGTGGATGGAACGTACAAACGCAAACATACGATGTCAATACGTTATCAGACACAAATAAACGCATGAGGTCGTCGGAATCTGCTTCCCGTTGAACGACCCGAAGGTTGCGCGGAGAATGGCAAACGCAGGCTGGACCGCGGCCGGACGGGCGGCGCGCGGTCGAACGATGGGGTGTGCGGGAGATGTCGGGCGGGGGAGGTCTGCCGTCGTAGCGCGGATCGTCGCAGGGAGGACGACGGGTTCGCTCCGAAGGCGCTACGTCAGTCGGGGAGGGCGGTTCGGGCGGAGCGGAGGCGGGCGAGGGCGCGGCCCTTGGGATGGCGGCGGGAGTGGACGACGCGCCACGTGACGGCGCCGATGACGATGAGGATGCAGAGCTCCACGAACACCTTCTCCGCATCGATCCAATCCACCGGCCGGTCCTTGAGCAGCGGGTCGGTGAAGAGGCCGTGGACGAAGAACAGCGCCGCGGCGGCGTAGGCGGTGTAGTGCAGGCGCTTCCACGTCTTCCGCCCCAGCCGGAGGCGGAAGTACGACGTGACGGCGACGACGATCAGGCAGTACAGCGCCAGCGCTCCCAGGGTGTTCACCCACGGTTGCGTGGGCGAATTCACCGGATAGACGATGTCCACGAAGCGGAACTTCGCAGTGGACGAGAGCAGGATGAGCAGCGGGTGGGCGACGGCGACCGCCAGGGCGGTGTAGCCCGTCCAGTTGTGGATCTTGAACGTGTTGATCTTCCGGTGCGGCCACTGCCGCACCGGGTTGTACTTCACCGACATCAGCAGGCCCAGCAGGATGTTGAGCGTGAGCAGCCCCAGCGCCGTGAGCCCCACCACGCCCGAAAGGTCGATCGGGTCCAGGTCCATTCGTCTCCCTCCTCTCCGCCGGCGTCTATCGGTCCGCCGCGGTCAGCGCGGGTGCGCGGCGTGGGCGGAATCCGCCGGGGTGGAGACGGTGTGGACCACGATGGCGCCGTCGTGCGACTGCTTGCCATAGCGGAAGTACGCCTGCCCCGCATCCAGGAACTCCACCGAGGCCAGCCCCAGCGAAGGAACCGACTTCAGCTCGTCCAGGCCGCCGAGCTGGCCGCTGTCCAGGAACACCAGCACGTCCGACGGGCCGGCGTTGCCCAGGCGCGAGAGCCAGAAGCCGCGCTTGGACTGGATCAGCTCGTACACGCTGTTGGTGCGCGCCTCGGCGATCTCCTGTGTGGAGATGCGGTTGCGGGACGGGCGCGGCGCCTTGGCCTGCGCGTGTGCACCGGTGTGGAAGGCGAGCGCGAGCGCCGCCGTGACGAGGGCGGCGGAAAGCTTCTTCATGGGGATGAACCGGTAGCCGGAGGATGGAAAACATGCGATTGGAGCGTGCGAAGCTACACGCCCTTTCCGGGCGGCGCAACGCGATAAGGGACGCCCGCATCTGCCGGGAAGACTAGAAGTCTGTTGAAAATCGGGTGCTCAGAATCCGAGAACTGTGCTCACAGGCGATCTCGGGTCG
>DASRQW010000505.1 GCA_035696245.1 Longimicrobiaceae bacterium
GTCGCCGAGACCGCTCGGTCAGAGCCGGGCCCAGACGTCCATACTTCGTTCGCAGTACATCAACCGTAGGACCCATGGCCTGAATACTACACGCGAGAGCTCCGCAAACAAAGCATTTATTCTTTTACAAACTCTAACGGCAACCTCGGCGGCCGAACCTCGATCGCTCGATGAGAGAATGTCGCTAGGACAACAGAACGATCACGCGGCGGTGGATGCCGTCGCGGTGAACGCATACGCGGGAGATCGCGAGAGGACGGAGACCATGTCGGAAGCACGCTTTTCACATCGATCCACACGGGCCGCGCTTGCCCTCGGCCTGATCCTGGCGGCGGCGCCGCTGGCCGCGCAGACGGCCGGGCAGCCCGCATCGACCGCCGCTCCTACGGCTTCGGTGGCGGCCGGGCAGCAGACGATCACCTTCGAGGACGCAATCCGCATCGCCTTGCAGCGGAACAGCTCGGTGCTGCTGGCGAAGAACGCCACCGCGCTGGACGCGGCCGACGTGCGGCAGCAGAAGAACCAGTACCTGCCGGACTTCCGCGCCAGCACCTCCACGGCCGAGAACGTGGGCCGCAGCTTCAACACGAGCGACGGCGCCGTGGTGGACCAGGCGTCGCAGTCGGTGAGCGCGGGCGTCTCGTCCAGCATCACCGTGTTCGACGCGTCGCGCGGCTCGGCGCTGCGTGGGGCGCGGCTGGAGCAGCAGGCCGGCACGGCCGACCTGGCGCGGACGCGGCAGACGGTGGTGTTCACCGTCGCGTCGGACTTCCTGGGGCTGGTGAACCAGCAGGAGCAGCTTCGCGTGCAGGAGCAGAACCTGGCCGCCGAAGAAGAGCAGCTCCGCCAGATCCAGGCGTTCGTGAACGCCGGCGTCCGCCCAGTGGCGGACCTGTACAGCCAGCAGGCCGCCGTCGCCAACGCGCGCGCCTCGCTGGTGGACGCGCGCCGCAACGTGGAGGTCGCCAAGGTCGACCTGATGCAGACGCTGCAGCTGGACCCGCGCGTGACCTACGCCTTCCAGGCGCCCGCGGTGGACGAGCAGGGCGCGGCGGCGCGCAGCTTCAGCCTGGACAGCTTGATGAGCCGCGCGCTGGGCGAGCGCGCGGACCTGGCGGCTGCGCAGGCGCGCGTGGGCGCTGCCGAGCAGGGCATCAAGGAGGCGCAGGGCGGGCGGCTGCCCACCGTGTCGGTCTCCGCCGGATACAACACCGCGTACAACAGCGCGTCGGACCCGGCGTTCCTGGACCAGCTCAATCAGCGCCGCGGCGGCTCGGTGAGCGTGGGCGTTTCGATCCCGATCTTCGACCGCGGCAACACCAAGGTGGCCGAGCAGCGCGCACAGCTCCAGGCGGACAACGCGCGCATCCAGCTCGACACGCAGAAGCAGCAGGTCGCGTTGGACATCCGCCGTGCGTATCTGGACTTTGCGGCTGCGCAGGAGCGGCTGCGCGCCTCGCAGGCGCAGCAGAGCGCGGCCACGCAGGCGCTCACCGCGGTGCAGGAGCGCTACCAGGTGGGCAAGGCCACCCTGGTGGAGGTGACGCAGGCGCGCACCTCGCTGCTCCAGGCCAGCAGCGCCCTCGTGAGCGCCCGCTACAACCTGGTGTTCCAGCAGGCGCTGATGACGTACTACACCGGCGAGCTGGACCCCGCGAACGTGACGCTGGGGTAAGCGGCGGGTGACGACCGGCGATAAACCGAGGGGCGGACTCATGCGAGTCCGCCCCTCGTGTGTATGCGTCGGAGGCGCCCCCTCCCGCTCGCTTAGGCTCGCATCCTCCCCCGCAAGCGGGAGAGGGTTGTTGTTTCCGCTAAGCTTGTGCTTCCAAATCGGTTGGATGATGCGGCAGCAGCCCGCACAGCGGGCTTCGCGCCGTTGTAGCCCCGCGGGTTTACCCGCCAGGGCGACGCCGCGGCCTCAATGCTTCGAGCCGCCTCGATCGTCATCCGATCTGCTTGGCGCGGCGTCACCTGCTCTGCGACGCGGCGCCTACGCGGCACTCACATCACCACGTCCGCACCATCGTCCCGCCTCCGCATCTCCCGAAGCACCTCTCCCGCGCGTCGTCCCGCCACCGCGGTCGCTTCGCCGTCGATGACGAACTGCGCGGGTTGATTCGCATCTTCCGACTCGACGAGCCGGAGCCGGTCGCCCTCGCGCGTTTCGGCTGGCAAACGGATGCGGGGCACGTTCAGTGAGAACGTGCCCCGCATCACCACGGCCAGGTCACCCTCGAACCGGTCGACGTACCACAGGTCCGGAGATGCGGGCGCGTCCGGCATCTTGAGGCTCAGACGAGCGCGGCGACTCCGGCGCCGGCGAGGAAGCGCTCGGCCATCTGCACGTACTCGGCGGAGCCGATGTAGAGCGGGGTGCGCTGGTGCAGCTCGTGGGGCTGGATCTCCATGATGCGGCCCTCGCCGGTGCTGGCGGCGCCGCCCGCGTGCTCCGCGATCATGGCGAGCGGGGCGGCCTCGTACAGCAGGCGCAGCTTGCCCTTGGGGCTCTTGGTGTCGGCCGGGTACATAAACATGCCGCCGTACAGCAGGTTCCGGTGGAAGTCGGCGACGAGCGACCCGATGTAGCGCGCGGCGAACGGCTTGTCGTTCTCGCCGTCGGCGCCCTTGAGGTGGTCCACCAGGCGCCGCTGCTCCTCGCTCCAGCGCGCGTAGTTGCCCTCGTTCACCGAGTAGATGCGCTGCCCACCCCCGCGCGGGATGCGCATGTGCGGGTGCGAGAGCAGGAACTCACCGATGGAAGGGTCCAGCGTGAAGCCGTGCACGCCGTTGCCGGTGGTGTACACGAGCATCGTAGACGAGCCGTAGACGATGTAGCCCGCCGCCACCTGCTTGGTGCCGGGCTGGAGGCAGTCGTCCAGGCAGCCGCGCGGGTGGTCCGAGATCTTGCGGTGCACCGAGAAGATCGTGCCCACGCTCACGTTGGCGTCGATGTTCGACGAGCCGTCGAGCGGGTCGAAGAGCACGCAGTAGTTGCCGGTGGGGAACTTGTCGGGGATGGGGATGAAGTCGTCGTTCTCCTCCGACGCCATGGCGCAGAGGTGCCCGGTGTGGTCGAGCGCCTTGAAGATCACCTCGTTGGCGTACTCGTCCAGCTTCTTCACCTCCTCGCCCTGCACGTTCACGTCGCCCGTCATCCCCAGCACGTCGGCCAGGCCGGCGCGCCGCACCTCGTACGCGATCATCTTGGCCGCCAGCGCCAGGTCGTACAGGATGCTGCTGAACGCGCCCGTGGCCTCCGGGAACTGGCGCTCGGCCTCGATGATGTGGCGCTCGATGGTGACCACGGATCGGCTGCTCACTCTGACCTCTCGGAACGGGATGGTTGGGGCGCGGCGCCGCTCTCGGCCCGGCGCGCCTCTACTTCGTAACGGTTCTCCCAATACCCGCGCCGCAGCGACTCCAGCGCGTACTTCACCGGGAACAGCCGGTCCTCGCCCCACTGCCGCACGTGCGTCAGCTCGTGCACGACCAGCTCGGTGGACACGGGGACGGTGGGATGGACCACGATGGTGCGGCCCAGCGTAACCGCCGCGGCCGGCCCGCCCATCTTCCCCATCACCCCGCCGATGGCGGGGACCAGCGCGCCGCGGCGGAAGACCACGCCCGGAGGCAGCGCATCCGCCGGCAATCCTTCCGGCGGCGGGACGACGGGGCCGAGCACGCGGTCGAGTACGCGGCCCAGCAGCCTCATCCGCCCTCACGCGTGTAGCCGTGCGTGCCGTCGCCGGGAACGCGGACGGTGACGGTGCCGCCGCGGTCCGTGCGCGCGACCGCAATGCCGCGGCGTGCGTAGCGGTCCAGGATCACGCGGTCGGGGTGGCCGTAGCGGTTCCGCAGCCCCGCGGAGATCACCGCCAGGTCGGGCCGCACCGCGTCCAGCAGCTCTTCGGACGACGAGGTGGAGCTACCGTGGTGACCGGACTTGAGCACCTGCGAGCGCAGCCCGGCGCCGTAGCGGCGCACCATCTCGTGCTCGGCCGGCGCCTCGGCATCGCCGGTGAGCAGCGCGGTGAAGCTCCCGTAACGGAGGTGTATCACGGCGCTAATCTCGTTCGCATCCGTGGCAACGTCAAGCGTTTCGGCGGCGGGCCACACGAAGTCGAGCCGCACACCGTCCACGGTGAGGGTGCGCCCCTGGCGCGCGGCGGTCCACACCACGCCGCGCTCCTGTGCCGTCTCCAGCGTCTCCAGGTACAGCGGGCTGCCCACCGCCAGGCCCGGCTCGATGAGCCGCCCCACCGGCAGCGCGCGCATCACCGCCGGCGCACCGCCGATGTGGTCCGCGTGCGGATGCGTGAGGACGATGGCCTCCAGACGCTCTACTCCACGGGCGCGCAGAAACGGAAGCACGCGCTTCTCGCCCGCGTCCATGCGCTCGTCGCGCGGCCCCGCATCGACCAGGATCCACCTGCCGGCCGGCGTGCGCAGGGCGATGGCGTCCCCCTGGCCCACGTCGATGAAGTCCAGCTCCAGCCCGTCGTCCGCGCCCGCGGCGAAGACCGGGAACGCGAGGAACGCCGAGCACGCGGCGGAGAGCGCGACCGCCCACCTTACGCGGGGCCGCAAGGCCCCTGCCAGGTCGAGTGACAGCAGGCACACGAGCGCCACCGCTGCCCAGAGCGGCCACTGCGGCGGGCTCACCTCAGCGTGGCCCCACGGCACCGCGGCGGCCAAATCCACGACGCGGTTCAGCAGGTCCAGCGCCATGCCGGTGCCGTCCGCCAGCAGGCGTGCGAGCGGCGGGCACACGGGCTCCACCAGCGCCGCGGCGCCCACGCCCACGAGCGCGAGGCTGGTGAGGGGGATGGCGGGCAGGTTCGCGAGGATCGAGATCGGGGCGACCTGCCCGAACTGCGATGCGACGACCGGGGCCGTCGCCAGGAACGCGGCGACGCTCACCACGAGCGATTCCACCAGCGGGCGGCGGACCTTCCCCTTTCGCCACGACTTCGGGATCTGCGCGAGCATGGCGCCGCGCAGGAGGAGGATGCCGAGCACGCCGGCGAAGCTGAGCTGGAACCCGGCATCGAGCGCCGCCATCGGGTCCGCGGCGAGGATGACGAGGGCGGCGGCGCACACCATCGGCAGCTTGGCGGCCGGGCGCTGGAGAAGGACGCTCAGCAGCGCCAGCGCGACCATGATCCCGGATCGCACGGCGGACGCGGGCGCGCCGATCACCGCCAGGTAGACCGCGACCAGGCTTATGGTGAGCCACACGCCCGCCCGCCGCGGCACCCGCGCGACGCGCCCCAGCACCAGCAGGACCGCCGCGATCAGCGCCACGTGCCCGCCGGAGATGGCGAGCAGGTGCACCAGCCCGGACTGCGCGAAGCGCTGCTTCAGTCCCGCGTCCAGCGTCTCGCGGCGGCCGAGCAGCAGCGCGTCGGCCAGCGGCCCGTTGCGTCCGAAGAGCTGGTGCAGCTCCGCCTCCACCGCTCCCCGCATCACCAGCAGCGGGTGGCGGACGAGCGACGGCGGCTCGCGTACGCGGACCTCGCGCGCGAAGATCAGCCCTGCATAGGCCGGGTCGCGCGGCCAGGCGCTGGGCACGACCGGCGCCTGCATCTTCGCCCACTCTCCGCGAATCTCCAGCATGGTTCCCGCGCGCATCGCCCGTGTGCCGCGCGGGAGGCTCACGCGCAGCTCGCCCTCGCAACGCGCCACGGGGCCGCGGCGCGTCCGCACGTCCTCCACGCGCACGGGAAGCGTCGGCACCTTGCCGCCGGGCCCGCGCGTGGGCAGCAGGTCGGCCGCGAGGGCGCCACGGAGCGTCAGCTTGGCACCGTCCGCCAGCGTCGCGCGGCAGTCCGCCGCCGCATCCGCCCGCGATTGCGCCCCCATGCCCGCCCCCGCGAGCACCAGCGAGGCCAGGAGGAACTTGTGGATGGCGTTCGCCTCCAGCTTCCTCCCGAGCATGCCTGGCGCCGCGGCCATCGCGATGAGACCGGCGCCGGCGAAGATCGCGAAGACGACCGGCGGACCGCCGAAACGTAGACCCGGCAGCACGCCGCAGAGGAACGCGAGGAACGCCGCGACGAGCGGAAGTGTGAGCGCGTCCATCGCGTGAAATGGGAGAGGATCAGATGGGGAGGAGCGGGACGGCGGAGAGGATAGCGCAAATGGACGGAGAGCACAACCCTTTCGGGCCGCAGGGTAGGTTCCGCGGAATGCGGATGCAACGCAGAACCGCCCCGGCGGACGAATCCACCGGGGCGGCTCACCTGAAACTTCGGGCCTGCTTCCGTCTACTTGCGGAACACGCCGGCGGCGAGCAGCAGGCTGATCACGAGGCAGGGCACGGAGAAGCCGACCAGGAAATCCCGGACGTTCACCGCCGATCCGCCGAACATCCCCATCCGCGTCACCAGCCAGCCGGACCCGATCGCAAGCAGGCCGATGACCAGCAGCGTCCTCGATCCGGCGGACATCGCGGTGCGTTGCATAAGGTCGTCTCCTCTCGTCATGCGTTCGTGTCGTTCCAACGCTACTGGTAGCGCGGCTTGTAGAGCGCCGCGTCGATGGCGGCCCAGATGTGGATGATCCATCCCAGCGTGCCCAGGCTGATGACCCACAGGATCACGCCGGCGATGACCATGAAGATCGCCTTGCCGACGCGGCCCTGGATGAGCTGCCCGAGGCCGGGAAGGAAGAAGCTCGCCAGCGCGGCGATCACGTTTTCGGCAGAGGCGGGTCCGGGCATGATCTCTCTCCATTTGCGAAGGGTCGGAACGGTTTCTTCGCGCACTACGAGCCGTCCGCGAAAAAGTGTCAGCGCCGTACGACACTCCGCATCTTCCCTCCAGAACGCGACGAGGGAGCCCGCCGTCGGCTCCCTCGTTCTCCTTCGTGCTGCGCCGTGCGATGCGTCAGGCGCAGTCGCAGGTCATCTCGCCGTGCAGCGTGCAGCCGATGGCCTCGGTCGGCAAGCACGCCCACACGCAGCTCTGCTCGGCACGGGTGCACACCGCTCCCCCCGTTGCGGCGGCCGCGGCCGCAGGGGTGAAGCTCACCGGCATTGCCGGCTCGAAAGTGCTGACTTCCAGCGCGTTGACGTCGAGCTTCATCAGTCTCATGGCTCCTCCAGATGGTGGGGGTGAGTACGAGATGCGAGCGCCCAAGCGGAGCAGGCCGGATCACGTACCTGGAGAGAATCACATCTGCCGAAGTCCATCATCCCACCGACAGATTGCGCCATCTCAATCAACCAGGCAATCAGGCGTACCTAACATCTCCGCGAAATGAGAGCATTCGCACGCAACAAAAGAGCCTTTCGGCGGCGGCGGCGCAACCCCGGACCAGAAAGCCTCCATCGATGGATGCGCGAAGGGGCGGCTCCTCGCGAAACCGCCCCTTCGTCTGCCGATGCGGAGCCCTCCGACCGATGCCAGCTCAGGCGACGGCACCCACCGCGGCTTCCAGCATCTCGCCCGCGAAGGTCGCGCCGGAGGTGCCGGTGATGCGTACCTCGGTGAAGGTGCCGATCATCTCCGCGGGCCCTTCGAAGGTCACCACCTTGTTGCCTTCCGTACGGCCCTGGAGCCCGCCGCGGCGGCCTTCCTTCTCCACCAGCACCTCGACGATGCGGCCGACCTCGGATGCGTTGATCTCCATCTGGATCTCGCGGTGCAGCAAGATCAAGCCCTCCAGGCGCGCCTGGCCCACCTCGTCGGGCACGAACTGGTCGGCGGGCAGGCGGGTGGCCGGGGTGCCGTCGCGCAGCGAGTACTTGTAGAGGTACGCGTCGTCGTAGCGCACGGCGCGCATCAGGTCGAGCGTCGCCTGGTACTCCTCTTCCGTCTCGCCGGGGAAGCCCACGATCACGTCGGTGGAGAGGGCGATGCCGGGGATGGCGTCGCGCACCCACGCGATCTTCTCCATGTACTCCTCCACCGTGTACCGGCGAAGCATCCGCTTGAGTGTGCGATTGCTGCCGGACTGCACGGGAAGGTGGAGCTGCTTGCAGACGGTGGGCTCCGTCGCCATCACCTCCACCAGCTCGCGGGTGAAGTCGTTGGGATGCGGCGACGTGAAGCGCACACGGCGGATGCCCGGCACGCGCGCCACCTCGCGCAGCAGGCGCGGGAAGTTCCAGTCGCCGTGCTCGTACGAGTTCACGGTCTGGCCCAGCAGCGTCACCTCGGGCACGCCCTCGTCAGCCAGGCGTCGCACCTCGGCCAGGATCTGCTGCGGGTCGCGGTTCTTCTCGTCGCCGCGCACGTACGGGACGATGCAGTACGTGCAGCGGTAGTTGCAGCCGCGCTGGACCGGCACCCACGCGGAGACGCCGGACGTGCGGCGCGCCTCCACGCCCTCGTAGTTCTCGTGCGGATCGAAGCCCAGCACCGTCAGCCCTTTGGATGCTGGCGTCGTGCCGAAGCCCACGACCGGCAGCGCGCGTGACGGCGCGGCGGCGGACGGGCGGAGCTGCGCAAGCTTCTCCGGCAGTTGGCGGTACGAGTCGGCGCCCATCACCAGATCAACGCCGCCTGCCTGCGTGAGCAGCTTCTCGCCCAGGCGCTGCGCCATGCAGCCCGTGACGCCGATCACCACGTCCGGCCGCTGCTGCTTGAACTGCTGGAGCTGCCCCACGCGGCCGATCACGCGCTGCTCGGCGTGGTCGCGGATGGCGCAGGTGTTCACCAGGATCACGTCGGCGTCGTCGGGCGTGTCGGTCGCGACGTAGCCCTGCTCGGCGAGGATGCCGTGCATGAGCTCGCTGTCGCTGACGTTCATCTGGCAGCCGTACGTCTCGATGAAAGCTTTCTTCTGCGCCATGAGGTCCATCAAGGGGAGATGATGCCGAAGCAGCGCCGGCCGCGGCACGTGCGCGCGAGGCAAGCGGTTCGGTACACCGCTGCGCCGCCGCGGTTCGCACGAGGCGGATGATCGGACTGCCAGCTTGCGACTAAACCGACGGAGTGGCTGGCGTTCGTCTCTCTCCTTTTTTCTTACGTTCGGGGTTCTTCCTGGAGAGAGGCACTGGCGACGTCACACGCATCGCACCCGCACGGCTCGCGAGGTCGTTCAGGAAAGTGCTTAGCTCCAGACCGAAGGCAGCCGCGAACTTCTCGGCAGCCTCGACCCGCAGACGCGAGATGCCTTCTTCCAGCCTCCTAACTTGTCGTTCGCTCAATCCGGGGATGTCAGCCTGCCGGAGTCCGCGTTCAGCCCGGAGCAAGCGCAACGCAGCACCGGTATGATCCTGCTGGTTCCGAGCCATCGCGACGTCCGCCAGGTGAGATGGATCCGCTTGTTGGAGAATCTGTGAGACGCCCAGATGGATGTCGCTATCCGGCCAGTGAAGGAAGGAGCCGTCCACGTCGATTACGAAACCCGCTTGCTCGTCAGCGGAAAGGGCGGATACACCCGGAACACGGTGTAACGGGAAGATGCGAACCGTGAGATCACCGCAAACGAGGTAGAGTGACCGGTCCCAAACGTAAGCGTCGACGATGCCCAGGAAGGGTTCTTTCCTGGCCAGTGAGACGAGCATCCGGCGAACGGCCCCCTCATCGGACGTAAGGTGCGCTCGCTGGTCTGGCTTACGAAGCTCCAATTCCGAGACCACTCGGAAGAGAAGCGCCTCGGGTACATCGTTTACGATCAGATACCGGGTTGTTCGCCCCTTGCTCCCCCTCGGCAGACCGAACCTTCCGGCGAGCACTTCTGACGCGGATACGACGACCCCCGTGTGTGGGGACGGATTCGCCTCGTGCAACCGGGAAAACTCGCGTCCGAGTTTACGTAGCTGATTCGGGATACCCGGCGAGTCCAGAACCTTGGACGAGAAATGATATGAGTCCACGCTTCCCCTCCCACTCATGGATCGACCACCTCTACCTTCACTTCCCACTCCTTGTACAGCGCCTGCCGGTTTTCAGCGACCAACGCAAGAAAATCCTTCAGCTTTCGCTTCGGGATCCTACTCACCTGCCACAGCACATCGTAGTAAGGAGGATCTTCTCCAAAGAAGATTCTCACCTCCCACTCACCGGGTGACTTGGCGTGGAAATGAGGCTCACGATGATCCTGTGACCAGAACCAGCATTGCCATCCAGCCCACTCGACACTGTCGACCCTACCCACAACGCCCCTCACCGCAAAAGAGGCACACGGAGACGAGCTCAACCCTTCGGTGGATGAGGATCATGCCCGTAGCTGCTCTTCTCGCGGATTCGGCCATCGGTGCCATGGATGACCAGCTCGCTACCTTGATTGCGTGCAATCTCTCGCGCACGAGCGATCGCATCGTTCTGGCTTCGTAATCTTACTGTGTCTCTGCTGTTACCCTCACCCCGTACGGCCCATTCCCCGCCTCTGGGGACGACGTGCTGATTCTTGCTCATTGGAGCCTCGTGGAACTTGAACTCAGAAGACAACACCGGACACGTATTGGACGATACCCGAAAACCGATGTCCGGTCAACGGCGGCCGTGCAGTCGGTGTCCATGGTCGTTCGTCGCTTGCATTCTCCCCGCACCCCACCATCTCATCACGGCACCCTATGCGTCGGAGTCCGAAAGCTCGATCCAGGTGGGGACGTGGTCGCTCGTCTTCTCCCAGCCGCGGACGGCGTGGTCGGTGCCCGCGGCGACGAGGCGGGGAGCGACCGAGGGGCTCAGGAGCAGATGGTCGATGCGGAGCCCGGCGTTGCGGCCGTACGCGTTCCGGAAGTAATCGTAGAACGTGTAGATCCGCTCGTCCGGATGCAGCGTGCGGAGCGCGTCCGTCCATCCCTGCGCGACGAGGCGGTGGAACGCGTCGCGGACCTCGGGGCGGAAGAGCGCGTCGTCAACCCAGCGCTCCGGCTTGTACACGTCCAGCTCGGTCGGCATCACGTTGTAGTCGCCGGCGAGGACGACGGGAGCGCCGCTCGCGAGCAGCCCCGCAGCGTGCGCCGCCAGCCGGGCGAACCAGCCGAGCTTGTAATCGAACTTCGGGCCGGGCGCGGGGTTGCCGTTCGGCAGGTAGAGGCAGCCGACGTGGATGCCTCCCACTCTCGCCTCGATAAAGCGGCTCTGCACGTCTTCCGGATCACCTGGCAGGCCGCGGCCCACCTCCTCCGGCTCGGCGCCGCGGGCGAGGATGGCGACGCCGTTCCAGCTCTTCTGCCCGTGCCACACCGCGCCGTAGCCCGCGTCGCGGATGGCGGCTTCGGGAAACTTCTCCTGCGGCGCCTTCAGCTCCTGAAGGCAGACGACGTCGGGCGCATACTCGTCCAGCCAGCGCAGGAGCACGGGGAGACGGCCGTTGACGCCGTTCACGTTATACGTGGCGATCTTCATCAGTCGCAGTCGTT
>DASRQW010000506.1 GCA_035696245.1 Longimicrobiaceae bacterium
ATGCTGGGCGGCTTTCTGGGGCGCAAGGGCGATGGCGAGCCCGGAATCCAGTCGATCTGGACGGGATTCCGCCGCCTCATGGACTTCACCCTCGCCCTCCAGCGCCTGCGCGCCTCACCCGCACTTGTGGGTAATGGGTAGCAAGCAGCTTGGGAGAGGGTTTCGTGCGTTCCGGCGGTGCATCTCTACCGCGACGCGACGACCCCGAAGGCTGCCGCGGGCCGGTCGAGCGGGCCGGCGAGCCAGACGCGTGCTCCGGCTCGCGTTCGCAGCGGCTCGGGGAGATGTGGGACGGACAGGCGACGCGCATCCTCCGTCACGAGCACCCAGCCCGAGCCGTCGCGGAGGAGCGTGCCGTCCACGGCCGGGATGCCGTCGGAGGCGCGGACCGCGAGGGAGCGGACTTGGATGACGCCCGCACGGGTGCGGGGGCCGCGCACCACGACCTCCACGCCCGCCACGCTGCGCAGCATCTCCCTCTCGCCTTCCACGTGGACGACGGAGCCGCCGCGCGACCTCAGCACGAACGACGTGCCGGGCTCGGAGCCGACCTCGTCCACGATCCCCCGCGCCGTGTCGGCCGAGGCCGGCTGCGGCGCGGGCGGGACCGCCGGCGCCGCATCGCCTGCCTCGCGCGGGACCATGGGTCCGCACGCGAGGGCGGCGAGCAGCACCGGCAGCGCCGCGGCCCGCGTCACTGCACGCGGACGATGGCCATGCGCATGTTGGCGTTGAGCGCACCGCCGCCGTTGGCCTGCAGGCGGACGATCTGCGCCGCCGTCTGCGTGCCCGAGAACTGGTACCACAGCGCGCCGCCGCCGTACATGGTCGTCACGCCGATGGGGGCGAAGCTGCCGAAGCTCACCGCCGTGCCCGTGAGCGGGTACGGCAGCGTGTACGTGGCCGGGAAGTCTGTGTTCAGCCCCGCGTAGATGTTGCGGAAGTTCCAGGTGGCGAACTGCGGGTCCGGGTTCGTGGCGGGCATCCCAGGGTAGTCGTCGGCCGCCAGAGCCAGCGTCCAGCCGCCGAGGAGCTGGTCGAGCGGCACGCCCGCCGTGCCCGCGAGGTTGGTGGTGCCCGTGGTCGTAGACTGCGTGAGCGCCGTGAGGAACTGGGCGTCGCTGGTGCCGTAGCGGTCCACGGAGTAGCGGATGAGCGACCACGAGATCGCGTAGAAGTACGACGCGTTGTCGCTGGGCGTCTTGCCGAAGGGCGAGAGCAGGCGCCCGTTGCTGCCGAACATCTGCGTGTACAGCGACGTGAAGTGCCGCTGCATGATCGACACCGGCCCGCGCGTGTTGCTCGCGCACTCGGGGAAGCCGGAGGGGCGCACGTCGCAGTAGATGTTCACGGGGTTCGCCGCGGTGCCGTAGCCCGTGTTTCCCTTCCACGCCAGCGGCGCGTACACCGACTCGCGCGCCCACATCTCCTCGCTGGTGCGCGCCAGGCCCTCTTCCAGCCAGGCCGACTCGAAGCTCGACGCGTTGTTCTCCACGCGCGCCTCGTAGGCCACGTTGTGCTTGGCCTCGTGGATGAAGGTCGAGCGGATGGTGCGGTACCAGTTGTCGGCCGTGTTGCCGCTGTAGCCGGTGCCCGCCACGTTCGGCTGGTAGGCGTAGAAGTACTCGCCGAAGTTGCTGGCCGTGTTCGTATCGCCCGCGCCCGCGTCGTTGGGGAACTGGTCGCAGCTCACCACGAAGCCCGCCACGCCCGAGAAGCGGTTGTTGATGATGGGCGTGAACAGCGCCACCAGCACGCCGTTGTTGTCGGTCACCGCGTCGCGCCGCAGCACGTCGCCGAAGTTGTTGCGGAGGATCGGCTCCATGTCGCTGTTGAACTGGTCGCCGATCTTGTTGTAGTACGCCTGCATGCTGGCGTTGTTGGCCGCCAGGAAGCCCGAAGGCGTGCTGTCGGCATCCTCGTAGATGGCGATCGTGCCGTTGTAGTACACGCGGTTCGCGTTGACCGTGTACGAGCTGGTGCAGATGTTGGACGGCGCCGTCGCGTTGATGTTCGAGACGTGGAAGGTGCGCGTGGCGGGCGGCGGCACCACCGCGGGGGCCACGGAGGCGCGTGCGGTCGAACGGCGCATGCGCGGGTCGCGGGCGAAGTGCGTCCTGAGCTGCTGGAACATCTGTGCGTTCTTGTCGAGCAGCTCCATGTGCCGAGCTTCGGCGCGCTGCTGGGCGAGCGAGGCGAAGTCGGTGGGCGTGAAGGGTGCCGCCAGGCCGGGGTTGCTCTCCGGCTGCCGGACGCTGGCCGCGGGCGCTTCCACCACGCCGCCGTCCGCCGCCGCCACGTCGCCCGAGATCTGGAAGTTCGCCGCCGTGGTGGGCGACGTCCCGGAGTTGTAGACCGAGACGTAGTAGCGGCTGGCGGTGCCGGTCGCCGTGATCTCGGTGCAGGCGACCTGGGCGGGATTGGTCACGATGGCCGACTGGCCCACCGCCAGGGTGCGCTGCGACGCCTGGAGGGGCGCGGCGTACGGCATCCCCGTCTTGCCCCCTTGCGTGACCTGCACCGCCACGCTGCCCGACGCGGTGCAGGGCACGGTGACGGTGAGCTGCGTGGGCGTGGCGGCGGTCACGGCGGCCGCGCGGCCGCCGATCGTCACCGTGTTGCTGGCGGGCGTTGCGTTGAAGTTGTAGCCGGTGAGCGTCACGCTCGCGCCCGGCACCAGCGTCGCCGCGCCGACCGCGGTGACCTGCGGGGCCACGCTCGCCATCGACCCGCTCTGCGTCTGCGTGGAGACGTAGACGGTGAACGAGAAGGTGGTCGCGGTGGCGGGGACGTTGAACTGCCACGCCTTGGCCGTCGAGACCTCGCCCGGCGAGAGGATGCCGTCGGCGCCCAGCTCGGCCTGGTCGGTGCCGCCCAGCTTGCCGCCGTACTGGTAGTAGTCCTGGCTGCCGCCGGTGAAGGTGCCCGTTCCCGTCGCGTTCGCCACCGTGATGACGCCGCTTCCCGAGGTGGCGGTGGGCGGCGTGTTGAGGAAGACGCGCACGCCGCCGTCGTCGCGAGTGGCGCCGTCGGCAGTCGCCAGCAGGTGGTCGGTCAGGTTCTGCACCGTGGCGTTGAAGCTGAACACGCCGCCCGCGTAGGCGACCCCACTCGAGGTCATGCGGATGAACAGGCCCTGCCCCCCGACCACGCTGCCGCGGGCGCCCGAGGTGCCCATGGGCACTCCGCACGTGACGGTGCCGCCCGCCACGCTGGCGTCGCAGCGCATGAGCGTGCCGGACACGTGGGGAACGGGCGTGGTGATGACGGGCCGGAGGGCGTCGTCCGAGCACGCCGAGAGCAGCGAGACGGCGAGCAGCGCGGCCGCGGGCAAACGCCGCGGACGGAGCGGGAGCAGGGGCATGATGGCTTTTCTCCGGGGGTGCCGGCCTCCGCGCTGGGCGCGCGGAGGAGGAGTCGGCTATGGAAGGGGCTCGGGCGGCACGCCCGACGCTGGGACAATAGACGCGTTTCCGAGGCACCAGCGCAAGGTTCGCTGCCACGGGCGGACACATCTTCCTGCTTCGGCGCCGGCCGATCTTCCCTGGTGTAACCGCCTGCCGCTCGGATGGGCGCATCCCGCGCGCCTGGCGCCTCCGTTCCGGCGCCGGCCGCGCGACCGGCGTGCCGCCGACCTCGGGCGAGACGGCCCGCGCCGCCTTGCATCGACCGGCGACCTGAAATGAGAAACCTCCTCCCGGCATCACGCCGGCGAGGAGGTTTCCGCGTCCGGGCTGCGAACGGAAGGACGCAGGCGACGTTCGATCAACCGTCCCGGCATCTCATCCCGAATCCGCAGACAGTCCGTATCTTCGAGGCGAGATCATCGGTACGCCAAGGATTCCGCTACAGCCGACGTACGCTCCG
>DASRQW010000507.1 GCA_035696245.1 Longimicrobiaceae bacterium
AGCGGGCCCGGCCAGAACGCCGCCGCCAGTTCGTCCGCCAGCGCGGGCCAGGCGGAGGAGAGGGCGCGCGCCGCATCGACGTCCGCGACGTGGACGATGAGCGGGTTGTAGCCGGGGCGTCCCTTGGCTTCGTAGATGCGCGCGACGGCCGCCGGGTCCAGCGCGTTGGCGCCAAGCCCGTAGACCGTCTCGGTGGGGAAGGCGACCAGGCCGCCGGACCGCAGGATGTTGGCCGCGCGCGTCAGAACGGCGCCCTCCGGCGCGTTGGGATCGACGCGGATCACGCTCACCGCCGGGCCCCGATGAGGCGCGGGCCCAACCCATCGCGACGCCGTTGCGCGGACGATGCCGGGCAGCGAACGGGGGGTGTGGTACGGCGTGCCGACGTCAAACGTTCCTGCCGTGGACCGGGTCCGGTTCTTGCCCGAACGGCAACCGAGGCTGCGCCGGCGAAGCCGCGGCGGCACGGGTGGACGGACGGGGTGCGCGAACACGCTCCCGGGGCCCTGTACCTTCGAAATCGCCGTTCAGAGATAGAGGCCAAAGCGCGATCCGCAATCCGTCCCCAAGGAGGTTCCCGATGTTCTCGTTCTTCATGGCGGCGCTGTGGGTGGTCCTGTTGGTGGCGCCGCTCGCGCTTCTGGTGGCCCTGCTCCCGGTGGGCCGCGACTGCCCGCGGTGCGGCACCGAGACGCTGCCCATCCGCAAGCCGCTGCTGCGCCCCGTGCGCCGCATGGTCGCGCACCGCTGGTGCACCGCCTGCGGCTGGGAAGGGGCCACCCGCCACACCCACCTGGTCCCCAGCATGCCCGCCCTGGAAGCCGTCCCCGAGGACCGCGACGGCGACGACGACGCGGCATGGAGAAGCTCGGGCTACTGACCCGGCGGTTCTTCGAAGCTCGGCAGATGCACGGCCCGCTACCCGGCGGGCCGTTTTCGTTCCCCGTCGGCGGATGCCAGCCGAGCCGCGGATCTCCATCCCGCGGTGCAGACCGGACGGTTCCCGGATCCGTTCATCTCCCGCGATGGAAGATCTTGCCGAATCGCGAACCGCCGCGAGCGCCAACGCGAGACGAAGTCCGATCATCCCGCGGCACGACCACCGTCGAAGCCGCACCGCCCTGGCGGGTAAACCCGCGGGGCTACGACGGCGCGAAGCCCGCCTGCGCGGACTGCTGCCGCATCATCCGTGCGACACGGAGCCGCATCCGCCGCGGATTGAACAGCGGCTCCCTGTCAAGCGAGGATCTAACAGTGCACCAACCCTCCCCCAGGCAGTTTTGGGGGAGGGTCGTCGAGCCCAAGCGAGGCGGGGAGGGGGGCCCGCCCTCAGCCCTCGATTCCCGCTCCGACGACGACGGTGACCACGCGGGCCGGGTCGAAGTGCTCGCGGGCGAGGCGGAGGACGTCGTCCGCCGTCACCTTCTCGACCTGCGCGGGGAAGGTCTCCCAGTAGTCGCGCGGCAGATCGTACGCCTCCAGCGTGGCGAGGCGGCTGGCGATGCGGCCCGGCGTCTCGAAAGCCCGCGGCAGCGAGAGGACGAGCGCGTCCTTGGCGCGGCGCAGCTCGGCCTCGGGGACGGGCTCTTCCGTCATCCGCCGCATCTCGGCGAGGATCTCGCGGACGGCGCCGGCGGTGACCTCCACGTCCACCGCCGTCTCCGCCGCCCACCCGCCGGGCGCCAGCCCCGCCGAGAAGGCCGAGCGGGCGCCGTACGTCCATCCCTTGTCCTCGCGCAGGTTGGCGCCCAGCCGCCCGGTGATGGTGCTGCCGCCCAAGATGTAGTTCGTGACGCCAGCCGCGATCCAGTCCGGCGAGTGCCGGTCCAGGCCGATGCCGGCGACGCGGATCTCGGACTGGGCCGCATCTTCCCACGGCACCAGCACCGTGCGTCCGGCGGCGCGGGGCGCTGGCGGCACGGGAGGATACACGGGCAGCGGCACGTCGCCCTGCCAGTCCGCGAAGGCGGTCTCCAGCGACGCGCGCAACTCCGCGGGCTCGTAGTCGCCCGCGACGACCACGAAGGCGCCGCGGGGCTGGTAGTGCAGCGCGTGGAAGGCCGCCATCTCCTCGCGCGTGACCGCGGCGATGCCCTCGGGCGTGCCGAACGACGGCAGCGCGTACGGGTGCTCCGGCCCGAACGCCTCCAGCGTGGTCCGGTCGTCGGCCACGTTCGCGGGCTCGTCCAGCCGCGCGACCAGCGCGTCCAGCGCCTCGGCCCGCACCCGCTCCGTCTCGTCTGCCGGAAACGCAGGGCGGGTGACGATCTCTGCGAAGAGCGCGATGCCCTCGGCCAGCGTGTCGCTGAGGAAGATGCCTTCCACGTCCGTGAAGTCGTGGCCCACGCTGGCATGCACCGCTGCGCCCAGCATGTCCAGCCGCGCGTTCAGCTCGTCGGCCGACAGCCGCTGCGTGCCCTCGGTGAGCAGGCTGGAGACGAGCGACGCCGTGCCGGGCAGCGCCGGCGGGTCGGCGACCGAGCCCGCGGGCAGCGTGAGGCGGATCACGAGCTGCGGCAGTCCCGGCCGATGCGCGGCGATCACGCGCAGGCCGTTGGGCAGCGTCCACCGCTCCGGGTGCGGGGCGCGAGGCGCGGGCGGCGGGCCCAGGACGGGCTGCGGCATCACGGCGGGCATCGGATCAAGCGGCATCTTCCACCTCCTCCTCGGCACCGGGGACCACGACGAGCGTGGCGGCGCGGCCGGCGCCCAGGTAGCGCGCAGCGACCCGCCGCACGTCGTCGGCCGTAACCTCGCCGTACGCGTCCATCATCTCCCCCAGCGCCTCGGCGCGGCCCAGGACGGTGGCGGCGTAGGCGAGGGCGTCGGCCCGCTCCTCCACCGTCGCCATCTCGGCCACGTGGTCGCGGCGCACGCGGCGGACGGCGCCCAGCACCTCGTCCTCCGTCACCCCGCCCGCGGCGACCTCGTCCAGCGCGCGGCGGACGGCGGACTCCATCGCCTCGGCCGGGATTCCGGAGCGCGCGGTGGCGACGATGCCGAACACGCCGCAGCGGGCGGTGGGATAGAGGTAGCTGTCCACGTCCTGCGCGATCCGGCCGTCGCGCACCAGCGCCTTCTGCAGGCGCGAGCTCTCCCCGTCGGCCAGCAGGAAGGCGAGCACGTCCAGCGCGACCCACTCGGCGTCGCCGTACGCGGGCACCGTCCAGGCCTGGTACAGGCGCGGGAACGAGACGTCGTCCTCCATCGTCTCCCTGCGCACGCGCGGCGCGGCCGGCAGCGAGCCCATCCGCGCGATGCGGGGGATGCGCGGCCCGGCGGGCAGGTCGCCGAAGTAGCGCTCGGCCAGCTCGAAGGCGCGCTGGGGCGAGATGTCGCCCGCGAAGACCAGCACCGCGTTGCCCGCGGTGTAGTAGGTCTGGTAGAATGTGCGCGCGTCTTCGAGCGTGATGGCCTCCAGGTCGGCCATGTAGCCGATGGTGGGCCAGCTGTACGCGTGCCCCTCGGGGAAGAGCATCTCGTGCAGCCGCTCGTCGGCCATCCCGTACGGGCGGCTGTCGTACGACTGGCGGCGCTCGTTGATCACTACGCCGCGCTGCAGCTCCAGCATCTCCTCGCCCAGCACGGGAAGGAAGTGCGCCATGCGGTCGCGCTCCAGCCACAGCGCCAGCTCCACGGCGTTGCTGGGGACCGTCTCGAAGTAGTTGGTGCGGTCCAGCCAGGTGCTGCCGTTGTTGGTGCCGCCCGCGCGCTCCAGCAGGTCGTCGAACTGGCCCTTGGGGGCGTGCTGGCTGCCCTCGAACATCAGGTGCTCCAGCAGGTGGGCCAGCCCCGTGCGCCCCGGCCGCTCGTCGGCGCTGCCGGCGCGGTACATCAGGTGCACGGCCACGATGGGCGACGACGTGTCTTCGTGCGCCACCACGCGCATGCCGTTGGCGAGGGTCGTGGTGCGCGAGGGGACGTGGAGCGGCGCGAGCTTGGGTTCGGTCACGATGGCGGACGGCCTCTGCGTCTGGTGTCGGTCCGGTCTGGCTTTCGGGCGCGCCCCCGGGTGGCGCGAGGGCCCGAATGTAACACATTTCCTCCGGCCGCGCTTCCCGCGGGCCGGGCTCGTTCCCTGCATGACGCGGTGCGCATGTCCAGTCCCGGCCCCGATCCGTCCCTGCCCGCCGACCCGCCCGACGTGCCCCGCTTCCGGTCGCGCGCCATGCTGCGCGTGCTCTCGCGCCTGCCGCAGGGCGCGCTGAGCCGCGGCTTCGGCGCGCTGGCCGACGTGCCGCTTCCGCGGGCTGTGCGGAAGACCGTGCTCGGCGCCTTCGCGCGCGGCGTGGGCGCCGACCCGGGCGAGGCGGAGCTGCCGCTGGAGGAGTACCCGTCGCTGAACCGCTTCTTCACGCGCAGGCTGCGCGCAGGGGCACGGACGTGGCCGGGAGATGCGCGGCTGGCGGCGTGCCCGGTGGACGGCGCGGCGGGGCAGATGGGGGTCGTGGAGGCGGGGCGGCTGATCCAGGCGAAGGGCAGGGGATACTCGCTGGAGCGCCTGCTGGACGACGGAGACGAGTGGCGGCGGTTCGACGGCGGCGCGTTTCTCACCGTCTACCTCAGCCCCAAGGACTACCACCGCATCCACACGCCGTGCGACGGCGAGATCGGGCGCGCGCGGCACGTGCCCGGCACGCTGCTGCCGGTGAACGTGCCCGCGGTGGCGCACGTGGACGAGCTGTTCGCGCGCAACGAGCGGCTGCTGTGCTACATCGACGGGCCGCTGGGACGCGTGGCGCTGGTCGCGGTGGGCGCCTACAACGTGGGCCGCATCTCCGCCGCCTTCGATCCGGGCTGGAACGCGCCGCCGGGCCGCAGCCAGTGGGTGACGAACCGCGCGGGCGCGGATGCGGAGACGCGCATCTACGACCCGCCCGTCCGCGTGAAGCAGGGCGACGAGGTGATGACCTTCCACCTCGGCTCCACCATCGTCCTCGTCTTCGAGCCCGGCCGCGTCAAGCTCGACGCGGCGCTGAAGCCTGGCGCCAAGGTGCGGCTGGGCTCGGTGATCGGCAGCGCGCCGTAGGCCGGCGCGTCAGCGGCAGGTCTTCCGGTCGATCTCGCGGATCAGGATGAGCTCGGTGCCGGTGAGGCGGAGTCTGCGGGGTGGGGTATCCCCCTCGCACTTCTCGCTCCCGTCAGGCTCGGTGAATCCCCGCACCTCCACGTAATACGCCTTCGTGGAGTCTGCGGGAGTGTGGAGGCTGGCAGGCGACGCGACCCGGCTCCCGCGCGGCGGGCGGCGCAAGATCGCCGAACGCGATCTGTTACGGGGCTGCCCGTATGGCCTTGGTGTGTTGCGGGAGTTCGACGTGCGGCCGGATGAGCGAATTGACGGAGCTCACGAGCCGGGCGATCTCCACCGCTTTCAGGCCGTCCGTCCACGTCGGGTGAGATTCGGGCCTGTAGTAGCCATAGGTGCGGTACCGATCGTGGTCGAGCAGCTCCACCCGCATCCCCCAGCCGTTCGGGACCTCCACGTTGTCCGGGGCAAGCGAATCGGGGTCGGCCAGGGTCCAGACACCGGCCGCCTCAATCCCGCGCAGCACACCATGCCAGTCCGGCGGCGACGTGAACACCACGCGGCACACACCCGTCCCTGCCACCACGCGGAATTGCTCGCATCGCCCGACGTGCTCGGACAGCATCTTCTCATGCTCCGAGGGGTGTCGATCCTCTACCTGGCCTTTGTCGGAGCGTATGACGTACCAGTGGTGGAAGAGCTGGCCCGTGACATGACCCTTTGTATCGACCAAGCGGTACAGGGAATTAGGCTCGCTGGGCGAGGAGCTCTTCCAGATTCGGATCTCGCGGGTGCCCTCCGGGACCACAGTGACTGCCAGAGGGCGGAGCCCCGCCCCCTCCTCGATCGTGCCGGTGATCGGCGACGAATCGTTCGACTCCATCGGGAAATCTATCGTGTCCACGTGTGGCAGCCCGTACGGCGCCCCGGCGGTGGCAGGGGCAGCGTTGGACGGAGTCCGAGAGGCAATGTGGGACGCAGGCTTGGCACCGCGTCCACATCCGACGAGCACCAGGAGGGCGGCGATCGTGCACGCGGCTCGGAGGGAAACCCCGCGAGGGGGCACGGCGGGTGGAGTTCGCATCTGGCGATCCGGAAGCAGGGGCGGCTGCTGGACAAGACGTATCGACGTATAACGTATCACATACCCTGACGAGAACGAACCATCGTGAACCTGAGTCTTCTGTACCTCAAGCACCGCATCCCGTCGCTCGGCGGGACGCCGGAGGAGATCGCGGAGCGGCTGCGCGCGGCTGGCATCGGCGTGAAGCGCATCGTGCCGCTCAAGGAGCTGCTCGCGGACGTGGTCGTCGCGAAGGTCGAGGAGGTGACGCAGCACCCCAACGCCGACCGGCTGAAGGTGTGCGTGGTCAACGACGGCGGCGAGGAGCGTCTGCAGATCGTGACGGGCGCGAGCAATGTGGCGGCGGGCGAGCTCTACCCGCTCATCCGCAGCGGGGTGACGCTGCCGAACGGGACGAAGATCAAGAAGGGCAAGCTGCGCGGCGAGCTGTCGCAGGGCATGCTCGGCTCGGCGGACGAGCTGGAGCTGGGGACGGACCACGCGGGCCTGCTCACGCTCACCGGCGACCTCACGCCCGGCACGCCGCTGCCGGAAGTGATGGACGTGCCCGGCATCGTCTTCGAACTCGAAGGCGACGTGGACGAGGATGCCGTGCTCCGCGCCCTCTCGCCCGGTGCGAGCGCGGGCGAGGCGTCGGGAGATGCACATCTTCCGAAGGAGAGTTCAGCGGCGGATGGCACGTTGACGCTGAACGCGGCCGAGACTGCGCTGGTGCTGATCGACCTTCAGCAGGGAATCGTGGCGATGGATACGGCGCCGCACACGTCGGCGGAAGTCGTGGCGGAGTGCGCGAAGCTGGCGGACCGGTTCCGAGCCCTCGGTGCGTCCGTGGTGCTGGTGCACGTGGCCTTCGCGGCGGATGGTGCCGACATGCTCAAGCAGCCGGTCGACTCGCCGCGGCCCGGGGGGGTGCCCGCTCCGGGCTGGAGCGACTTCGTGCCGGAGATCGGGCCGCGCGATGGGGATCTGGTCGTGACGAAGCGGCAGTGGGGCGCGTTCTACGGCACGGACCTGGACCTCCAGCTTCGCCGCCGCGGCGTGCGCACGATCGTGCTCGGCGGCATCGCGACGAACTTCGGCGTGGAGTCCACGGCGCGCGCGGCCTTCGAGCACGGGTACGCGGTCGTGCTCGCGGAGGACGCGATGGCGTCGTTCACGGCGGATGCGCACCGGTTCGCCATCTCGACCATCTTCCCGCGCGTCGGCCGCACGCGTTCGACCGCGCAGGTGCTCGCCGCGCTCACGTCAGATTCGCGGTAGCCGCGCATCTCGCGATTGCGCTGCTCCGCCGGTGGCCGCATCGGGAAGCGGCGGGTGTGACGATTCGGTAGATGCTCGGCGGCGCTCGACCGCCGCGTATCTGCCGAAGACGGACGAAGGCGAGGACCTCCGGGCGATACGCGGAGGTCCTCGTGTTCTTCAATGTGCGGTAACCGGTCCGATGAGGGGTCGCTGCTCGACCTTGCGGATGCGATAAATCGCACCCCTACAACTGGTTATGCCACTGTAGGCTTTGCCGGGGCGTCAGTTCCAGACGTCGGGGTGGAGGCGGGCGAGGAGGAGGCGTTCGATGTGCCGTGCGCGGCCCGCGGCGCCGGTGGCGGGCGGGTCGAGCTGGTCGATCACGGAGGCGCGGTAGTCGCCGCCGCGACGAACCTCGACGACGTATGCGCCGCTGGAGGCACCGGGCTGCACCGGCGGACCCTGCGGCGGAAGCGTGAGCAGGCCCGCGTTGACGAGGTCGGTCCACAGGCGGGAGAGATCCGTGGACGTGTGGAGCGGGACCTGGCGCGGGACGCGGGCGACGACGACCTGGCCGTTCTCATCGCCGGTGGATTCGTGACCGCAATTCCTCGCCGCCTGGGCTTCGTAGCCGGGCGTGTTCGCATCGGTGAGGTGGACGTCGCTGGGCACCAGGATCGAGCATCGCTGCACGACGACTTCGGCGGCGGACCAGTGGCCGGCGTGGCGCCACAGCACCAACGCGTTCGTCCGCCGCGCGAAGCCCTGCCAGAAGCGCATCTCTATGTCGTTGGGCTCCATTCTGCTTCGCCTTCAAGTCGCCCAGCGGAGACCGGCTTACCCACTCCCGCACGTCCGCCAGCTCGAAGCGGCGTGCGGGCTCGGACACGTGCGTCGCCTGCGCGGCGGCGGGGAGCGCGAACGCCACGCATGCGGCAGCGGTCAGGATTGCGGATCGGAGCATCGGCAGATGTGCGGCTCGGAGCATCGGCGGAGGTAGGCGAGGGCAGGGAAGAGAAGCCGAGAACATGGGTCGGCGAGCTTGGCGGCGGAAAGATACGAGGCACCGTGAAACCATCGGCGGGCAAGGGTACTTCGCAGTCATTGAGCGGACAAGACTTTCCTCGGCAGAGGGAATCTCACGGCGGCGGGCGGGGTGCGATGCGCCGGACGCGAAAGCGGCGGGGCGGAGAGAATCGAATCTCTCCGCCCCGCCGTGCATCTCCCGTGTGCCGTTCCGTCGTTCAGGCTGGCTGGGCAGCCGGGGGCTGATAGGTGAGCCCTTCTTCCAGGATGGGCTGGAGGTCCAGCGCGCGGGTGAACATCGCCACGTCCCCGTTCGCATCCATGGGCCAGGCTTCGCGCGGGCGGTCCCAGTACAGCTCCACACCGTTGCCGTCAGGGTCGCGCAGGTACAGCGCCTCGCTCACGCCGTGGTCGCTGGCGCCGTCCAGGCGAATGCCCGCCGCCACCAGCCGCCGCAGCGCGTCGCCCAGTGCGGCGCGCGTGGGGTAGAGGATCGCGAGGTGGTACAGGCCCGTCGCGTTCGGCGCCGGCTGGGGTCCGCGCAGGCTCTCCCACGTGTTCAGGCCGATGTGGTGGTGGTAGCCGCCCGCAGAGATGAACGCCGCCTGCGTCCCGTACCGCTGCGTCAGCTCGAAGCCCAGCACGCCGCAGTAGAAGCCCAGTGCGCGCTCCAGGTCCGCGACCTTCAGGTGCACGTGCCCGATGCGCGTGCCCGGGTCGATGGGTGCCGTCGTCGTCGTATCCGTCATGCTTCCTCGTCTCGTTAGTATGCCACGCCGATACGCTCGCGCACGAACCGGCCGTTCTCCAGCTCGTCCACGATGGCGACCGCGTAATCTTCGGCAGAGATGCGGCTCTCGCCGTTCCCGTCGGTCAGCAGCTGGTCGCCGCCCACGCGGAACTCGCCCGTGCGCTCGCCCGGCTCGATGAGCGCGGCGGGGCTCACGTACGTCCACTCCAGCGCGTCCGCGGCGCCCGAGCGGAACAGGTCCAGCACGTCGCGGTGCGCGAGCGCCACGCCCTTCCACCCCTCCGGGAACTCCGGCGTGTCCACCAGCTGCATGCCGGGCGCGACCTCCAGGCTCCCCGCGCCGCCCACTACGAGCACGCGCCGCACGCCCGCCTCGGTCAGACCGTCGATGAGCGCTCGGGCCGACCGTCCGACCATGTCGTCGGGCTGCGCACCGGGCCCGAAGCCGGGACCGACGGCGCTCACCACGGCGTCCGCCCCGTGCACCGCCGCGGCCACGCTCGACGCATCCGTTGCCTCGGCCTGCACGACGCGTGCGCCGTCCACGGGCGACCTGAAGCGCGACGGGTCGCGTGTCACCGCGATCACCTCGTGCCCGCGCTCCGCCGCCTCGCGCGCAACCCGCTGCCCGATCGTCCCGCCCGCCCCCAAGATCGCGATCTTCATCTCAACCGCCTGTCGTTCATGGTAGATACGCGGCGTCCGTCTCTCGCACGCCGTCCTTCGACTGCTCTCACCCAGCCCGCTCGTCTCTTCTCACCGATGCGGGGGAAGTTTGCCGTTGATGTGTAGCCGATCCTGCAACACACTCGGGCAAACCGAGTTCACGCCGTTCCCGTCGAACGTTCGCGCTCGCGCCGGGTGACGTCGTGCACGATGCCAGCGATGGTCTGCACGGCGAGGCGTTCTTCCAGCGCGCGGGCGGCGGCGTCCATCTCCACCTCCAGCGCGCCCTGGATGTTGCGGCCGACGGGGCACGCGGGGTTCGGCGGCTCGCGGTGCAGGCCGAAAAGCTCGCCGTCGTCCACCGCGCGGTGCACGTCCAGCAGCGTGATCTCGTCCGCAGGGCGGGCGAGGAGCGCGCCGCCGCCGGTGCCCATCTGCGAGCGGGTGAGCCCGGCCTTCGCCAGCATCGACAGGATGCGCCGCACTACTGCCGCGTTCGTGTTCACGCTTCCCGCGGCGTACTCCGATGTCACGGGCACGCCGCCACTCATCTCCAGAAGCGTGAGCACGTGCACTGCGACTGCGAATCGGCTGCTGGTCGTCATCTCACGTCCCGTTCAAGTGTGTAACTAATATAGATACACATCTCGCTTCGCGCAATGTCTCTGTTGCAACAACTATCTGCGACATCCATCCGGCGACTCGAACACGAGGTGCTACGCGATAGCCGAGCCGACATCCACAATGTCCGGATGTTTGTAGGTGGGTGTGTTAGATGCTGCGATGCAACGTTTTAGGCCAGTATCTGGAACGCATGTTGCTCTCGTCGCACCGGCCGAAATCCATCTCTCGACGGCGGACATTCACCGCCATCGCTGCCTCGTGAACAGGGAGGACCCATGCGCCGACTCGTATTCGTTCCGCTGGCCGCCGCGGCGCTCGCGGCCTGCGCGGACTCGTCCGTCGTGCCCACAGCGCCGGGCGGGCCGGCCGCTGCCGAGCGTTCGGCGCCGGGCATCACCGTCTCGCAGCCTCAGGTCATCGCGGTCAACGAGGGCGGGCAGCTTTACGCGCAGAACCTGCCGCTGCCGGACGTGGGCGGAAAGCGCGTGGTGTGGCAGGACGCATCTTCCGGCACCACGCAGATTTTGTCGTACGAGCTGACGACGGGGAGGCGCGCGGTCCTGGGCTCCATCGCGGGCAGCCACGCCTACCCCGCCACCGACGGGCGCTACTCCGCGTGGGTGGACGAGACCGGCGCGATCCACGTCTACGACGCGAACTCCGGATCGACGCGGACGGTGGGCGCCGGCTACGGTCCGCAGGTGTCCGGCGACGAGGTGGCGTTCGTGGACTTCTCCGCCGGCGTGGGCAACGCGGCGGTGTACGACGCGTCCGCCGGCACCACGCGCCTCGTCACCCACTACACGGCGGATTCCGGCGACGCGGTTCGAGCAGTGGACGTGGACGGGAAGATCGTGGCGTTCTCCACCTACACCACGCGCTCGCCGTACACCGCGGGCATCGCGTGGGCGGACCTGCGCACGGGCGAGGTGCACGAGGTGGTGCACGTGAATTCGCAGGCCATCGGCGACCCGTCCGTCTCCGGCAGCCGCATCGTGTGGGCGGACGACCGCAGCGGCAACTACGACGTGTACCTGGACGACGTGCGCACGGGCGAGCAGCGGCAGATCACGACGGACCCGGCGGGCCAGTTCAACGCGCAGATCAGCGGCAGCCTGATCGTGTGGGAAGACAGCCGCAACAGCCAGAGCCACTACTTCCCGGAGAACGACGTCTACCTCTTCGACCTCGTTACGAACACCGAGAGCCCCGTCGCGATCGGGCCGGACCACGCGGGCTGGCCTCGCATCTCCGGGCACTACGTCCTGTGGACCGCGCGTACCAACGACCGCTGGGAGGTCACGATGGCTGAGGTGCACCGCGGCGGCTGACCGCCTTCGCCCGGCTGCCCGGCCGACGTGAAAAGGCCCGCATCCCCAAGCGGTTCGGGAGATGCGGGCAGGCGGCGCCCGGAGAGCAAGCGTGGGAGTGTTCGGGAGACGAGATGTACGAATCGCCCCAGCGGATCTCGATCCGCCGGGGCGATTTCGGCTTTCGTCGAAGCGGGCGCGGCACGAGTCGGCAGAGGAGCGGGCCGGCCGCGGGCTCGCGGATGAACGATTACGGACGGCCGGAGGGCTGCGCTCCCGCGGCGGCCGGGGCGGACGCTCCCGCCGGCTTCGTGAAGCCCTGCGCGTCCATCCAGTAGAAGAACTCCTCCAGCCAGTGGTCGCTGGTGGTTCCCTGCTTTCGCGTGCCGAAGCCGTGGCCGCCCGCGCTGTAGACGTGCACCTCGGGCTTGTGCCCGGCGGCACGGAGCGCGTCGTAGAAGCGGAGGATGAACCCCGGGGCCACGTTGTCGTCCTGCGCCCAGGCCATGAACATGGGCGGCAGCCGTGCCGGGATCTGCGGCATCACGCCGAACGGCGCACCGTAGATGACCGCCCCGAAGTCCGGCCGCGCCGCCGAGTCCGCCTGTAGCAGTGCCGCGCTCGTCACCATTCCCCCGGCCGAGAACCCGATCATCCCCACGCGATTCGGCGAGACGCCCCATTCGGCGGCGTGGGTCCGCACCACCTTGAGCGCCTGTATCCCGTCCGCGATGCCGTACCGGCCCACGGAATCCATGTCCATCTGCGGGATTCCCTCCTGGTGCTTCTCCAGAATGCGGTACTTGAGTACGAAGGCGGCGATCCCCCGCGCCTGGAGCTGCCGCGCCACCTCCTCGGCCTCCACGCTCATCGCCAGCGCCACGAACGCACCACCGGGCGCGATGATCACGCCGGCTCCCGTCGCCTTGCTCCGCTCGGGCAGGTACGCCGTGAGCGTGGGCGTGCTGACGTTGATGACGATGGTGCCCACGGGCGTGTTCTCGATCGTGTGTTCCTCCTGGTGCCACGTCTCGGACCCCGGCGCGACCCCCGGCCAGAGGTTCACCACCTGGGCGCGAACGGGGCCGCACGCCAGCAGCGCGAACGCGATCCCGCCCGCCGTGCGAACAAGTGTTCGGCGCATCGTCACTCCCCTGTTGCTGGATTCGGTTGCTGGATGGGACTCGCGGCACGCGCAGCCGCAAAGCGAGCGCATCCGTGCCCGGGCACGTTCGCAGAGTAGGGAACGGCCGCCGGGTGCGCCAGGGCAGCGTCCCTCGCCGCCCGTTACGCGGCCGGAACGGTCCGGCCGACAGGGGAGAACGGGATGCGGTGCGGGGCCGATCGTCACCGCTTCGGGGTCGTTTCGAGTTCGGGAGATGGCGGGCGGGGAGAAAAGACGCGGTGCCGTTACGTACGGGTGACCGAACCGAGCGGAGTCCGATTCGGGAGCCTTGCATCTTCCCCCTCGGAAGTGGAGCCGTGCTCCGCATCCCGAACTCAACTCCGACATCGGGAACGATACCAGATGAACGCTCGAAACGGCGTTTGGACGATGCTGGCCGCGCTCTGCATGGCGTCGGCACCGGCGGCGGCGCAGGGCCCCGTTGGACAGATCACCGGGCGCGTGGTCGATGCGCAGAGCGGCCGCGGCGTTACAGGCGCCCGCGTGGCGGTGCAGGGAACCACCCTCGCCGCCGCGGCCGGGGTGGACGGACGGTACACGCTGAGGAGCGTTCCGGCCGGCCCGCACGCCATCACCGTATCGATGCTGGGGTACGGCGCCAAGACCGTCACGGGCGTGAACGTCACGGCGGGCGCGGCAGCCACGGCAGACGTCTCGCTCTCGGCCGCGGCCATCGGCATCGGCCCCATCTCCGTCTCCGCCACGCGCGAGCGCGGCTCGGTGGGCGCGGCGCTCGACGCGCAGCGCACGGCCACGGGCGTGGTCAATTCCGTCACGGCCGAGCAGATCGCCAAGAGCCCGGACGTGAACGCCGCGCAGGCCGTGCAGCGAGTGAGCGGCGTCACGGTGCAGGACGGCAAGTACGTGGTCGTCCGCGGCCTGGGCGAGCGCTACACCACCACGTCGCTGAACGGCGCCCGCCTGCCCAGCCCGGAGACGGACCGCAAGGTGGTGCCGCTGGACCTCTTCCCCGCGTCGCTGCTGCAGACGGTGGCGACGTCCAAGACCTTCACGCCGGACCAGACGGGCGACTTCAGCGGCGCCCAGGTGGACATCCGCACGCGCGAGTACCCATCGCGCCGCGTGGTGACCGTCACGACGAGCGGCGGCTTCAACGACGCCGCCACGGGACGGTCGCTCGTGGGCGCACCCACCGCGGGCGGCGAGTGGCTGGGCCTGGCCGGCACCAGCCGCGCGCTGCCGCAGGCCGTGCGCGACGGCGGTGACTTCCGCAACGTGCCGCAGGTGGTGAACAACCGCGCCGTCCGCTCTTTCCGCGATTCGTGGACGCCGCGCGGCTCCACGGGCGCGCCCAACGGCACCTTCGGCCTCACCGTCGGCGGCAGCGATCCTATCTTCGGCCACACGCTGGGCTACGTCTTCTCCGGCTCGTACAACCGCAGCCAGGAGGTGCGGCGGAACGAGCATCGCGCGCTGGCGGTGGGCGAGCCCACGCAGGCGCTGAACGTGTTCGACGGCGAGACGGGGCGCGTGGGCGTGCTGTGGGGCGGCGTGGCCAACTTGAGCACGCAGATCGGCGGCGGCACCCGCATCGCCTTCAACAACGTGTACAACCGCAGCGCCGACAACGAGGCGCACCAGGACCACGACGGCTCACTGTACGGCTACGACTTCCCGGTGCGCCGCAGCTGGCTGAGCTACGTGGAGCGGTCGGTTCGCTCCAACCAGCTCCGCGGCGAGCACGCGCTGGGCGGCCGGCAGGCGTTCTCGTGGCAGCTCACCTCGTCCGGCGTCACGCGCAGCGAGCCGGACCGCACCGACCTGCTGTACGTGAGCGACGCGCAGGGCCGCTACGCGCTGGAGACGTTCACCGGCTCCGGCGTGCGCCGCTCGTTCAGCGACCTGGGCGAGCGCAGCCTGAGCGAGGGGGCGGACTACAAGCTGGACCTGGGCCCGTCCGGCAGCCGCACGCAGCTCAAGGTGGGCGGCCTGTTCCGCCAGACGCGGCGCGACGTGGACCTGCGCACCTTCGGCATCCAGGCGTTCGGCCTCACCGAGCAGCAGGCCATGATGGGCCCCGAGCAGCTCTTCGGCGGCGCGCTGGCGGCAGACGACAGCGCGCACTTCTACGTGAACGACAGCTCCGCGGGCGGCCGCTACGCCGCGCGCGACCACGTGGGCGCGGGCTACGCCATGCTCGACCACCCGTTCGGCGAGCGGGTGCGCGTGGTGGCCGGCGCGCGCGTGGAGAGCTGGAACCTGGACATCGCCGCGCGCCGGGTGAACGCGCCCAGCGACACCACCTATACGTACCGCAGCACCGACGTGCTGCCGTCGCTGGCGGTGAACGTGAAGCTGCGCGACACGCAGAACCTGCGCTTCTCCGTCTCGCAGACGCTTTCGCGGCCGGAGTACCGCGAGCTGGTGCCGTTCCTCCAGACCAACCCCGTGGGCGACGTGGACTTCTTCGGGAACGCCAGCCTGAAGCGCGCGCTCATCCGCAACTTCGACACGCGGTGGGAGAGCTACCCGCGCAGCGGCGAGGTGATCACGGTGGGCGTGTTCGCCAAGCAGTTCATCCGCCCCATCGAGCAGATCCAGGTGGCCAGCACGGGCGGCAGCATCCTCAGCTTCGTGAACACCGACCGCGCCGTCAACTACGGCGTGGAGCTGGAGGCGCGGCGCGACCTGGACTTCCTGGCCGAGCGCCTGTCCTCCTTCAGCGCCTTCGCCAACGCGACGCTGATGAAGAGCGAGATCCAGGTGGGCAACGACAGCATCTCCGCCCTGACCAACTCCAAGCGCCCCATGGTGGGGCAGTCGCCGTACGTGGTGAACGCCGGCCTGTCGTACGGCAGCGCATCGGGCGCCACGAGCGCGACGCTGCTGTACAACGTGGTCGGGCGCCGCATCGTCTCCACCGGCGTGAAGCCGGTGCCGGACACGTACCAGCAGGCGCGCAACGTCCTGGACCTCTCGCTCCAGCAGCGCGTGGGCCGGGGGATGACGGCCAAGCTCAACGCGCGCAACCTGCTGGACGCGCCGTACCGGGAGACGGCTGGCTCCGTGACCCGCCTGGAGTACCGCACCGGCCGCATCTACTCCATCGGCCTCACCTGGACCCCCTCCGGCCAGTAGCCTCCCTCCTCCTCCCGGCTTGCCAACGGCGAGCCGGGAGATGCGGGGCCAGCGGTCCCCCACGCCGGCAGCCCCCGAAAGCATGCGCCGCTGCTCATCTCCAGAGATGCGCAGCGGCGTTTTCGTTCTCGGGAGATGCACATCGACGCACGACCTGCGGAGGATCGGGATCAAGATGCGGATGCGGGGACGCCGTGGATTCGCCGATCAGACGCGCTTCGGACGATGGGAGGCGGCGATTGCCTGGCGGGTAAACCCGCGCAACATCGGCAGAAAGCCCGCCTGCGCGGGCTGCTCCTCGGCCATCGCTGCGCTTCAAAGCGTCGATGAGGCGCCGGCGCGCGTGGCGGACGGGAGATGCGCGGAGCCCTCGCCCGAAGGACGACCGCGGTTCTCAGCCGGTGGTTTCACACCACCGGCTGATGCTGTCGAACCGAAATCATCGCTCGAAAACCTGCCGTGCGTCCGTCATCCATCCAACTCCATCCCACCCGGCGCACGAAAGCTCTTCCACTCGTGACCCACACGTGACAGCGGTGCTGCGGGGGCGATGCGGGGCGGGCCGAGCTTGAGGGTGCCGAGCGGAACCGCTCGCCAACGTCCACCCCATTCGAATGGGTCCATGATGCGCTTGCAAACCCGTCGCGCACTTCTGGCCGGCGCCGTCGCCCTCACCGGGCTGCTGGCGGCCTGCAACGGCGACAGCACCGGCAACGGCGGCTCGAAGGCCCCGAAGAACGTCACCGCGGCGGCCGCCTCGGCCAACTCCGTCACCCTCACCTGGAGCCCGGTGAGCGGCGCCACCGCGTACGTGGTACAGCGCTCCGCCGGCGGCGCGGCCTATGCCGAGGTCGCGCGGCCCGCGTCGCCGTCCTTCACCGACGCGGGCCTTCAGCCCAACACCGGCTACAGCTACCAGGTCGCCGCGATGGTCGGCGGCGCGGCCACGGAGTTCTCGGCGCCCGTGGGCGTGACCACCAAGGGGGCGGGCACCGCGCAGGTCACCGTCTCCGGCAACATCGTCGCCAACCGCACCTTCTTCGCGGACACCGTGTACGTGCTCAGCGGCTTCGTGAAGGTACGCTCGGGCGCCACGCTGTTCATCCAGCCCGGAACCAAGATCGTGGGCGACACTACGGTGGACGGCAGCTCGCTGTGGATCACGCGCGGCGCCAAGATCAACGCGCAGGGCACCGCCGCCAACCCCATCGTCTTCACCTCGCAGCGCGCCAAGGGCAATCGCAAGCCGGGCGACTGGGGCGGCATCGTCTTCGTGGGCAACGCGCTGGACAACCGCACCGTCACCGGCGGCGTGAGCACGCTCAGTACCGAGGGCCCCGCGGGCACGGGCCAGAACGTGGCCGAGAACTACGGCGGCGGCAGCGACGCCAACGACAACAGCGGCATCATGCGCTACGTGCGCGTGGAGTTCGCCGGCTTCGCCGTGCAGCTCGACCAGGAGCTGAACGCCTTCTCGTTCTACGCCGTGGGCCGCGGCTCGGACTTCCAGTACCTCCAAGCCATGTCCGGTCTGGACGACTCGTTCGAGTTCTTCGGCGGCTCGGTCGACACGAAGTACACGGTGTCGTACGAGGCCGGCGACGACCACTACGACTGGGCGGAAGGTCACAACGGCCGCCACCAGTTCCTCATCGCGCTCCAGACCTGGCAGGCCACACCGCGGCAGGGCGCTGGCTTCCTCTCGCAGGACCCGCACGGCTTCGAGGGCGACGGCTGCGAGATCGACAAGGCGGGCTGCACCAGCTACCTGGCCGGGCCGCTGTCGCAGCCGGTGTGGGCCAACTTCACGCTCATCGGCACCGGGCCGGGGGTGTTCAGCGCGGCGGGCATCGCGGGCTTCAAGGACGCGAACGGCGCCGTGATCCGCCGCGGCTCGGGCGGCACGCTGGTGAACGGCATCGTGGCCCGCTTCCAGGGCATCGGCCTGAACGTTCGCGACGCGGCCACCGACCAGCAGCGCCAGAACGACAGCCTCACCATCGCCAACACGATCTTCAACGAGAACGTGGGCGGCAACTTCGACGCGGCCGCGGCGTGCATCGCCACGGGCAGCGGCGGGAGCTGCGGCACGAAGTCCAACTTCCCCGGCGCGGTGGACATGAGCGTCAACACCTCGTCGCTCTTCGCGCAGCTCCCGGCGCCCGGCGTGGTGCCCACGCTGGCCACGCTGGACTGGACGCCGTCCGCGGGCTCGGCGCTCGCCACGGGCGGCATGGGCACCTTCAGCAGCCGCATCGCCGGGCGGGTGACCAGCTTCTTCGGCGCGAACATGCAGGCCACGGCGTACGTGGGCGCGGCGGACCCGGCCGGCGCCAAGTGGTGGCAGGGCTGGACCGTGTACGATCGCAACTGATCCGCACGCCCGCGCAGAACGAAAGGGCGGGCGCCACCCGGCGTCCGCCCCCCTCCCGCAACCGCGACCCGCTCCTCTACGCAGATGAACCCCAAGCCGTACCTCGTCCTCCTCGCCTCCGCACTCGCCGCGGCGGCCTGCGACTCTCCCGCGCCCCGCGCAGCCGAGGCGAAGGAAGCCGCGCCCGCGTCCGCCGTCGCGACTCCGGCCGCCGCCCCGCTTCCGCAGGACAGCGCGCTGCTCATCGAGGAGCAGCTCCGCCGGTTCCGCGCGGGCCTGGTGGAGCCGAAAGGGCTGGAGAACGGCTTCCGCAGCCCGGACGCGCTGGCCCGCGCCTTCGCCCGCGCCGTGTCCGCCCGCGACACGGCTGCGCTTTCGCGCATGAAGCTCACGCGCGAGGAGTTCGCGTGGTTCTACTATCCGCACAGCCCGCGTTCGCTGCCGCCGTACGAGCTGGACCCGGACCTCGCATGGATGCAGATCCGCGCCAACGGACAGCGGGGCTACATCCGGCTGATGACCCAGTTCGCAGGCACGGAGATGCGCGTGCACGGCCAGGGCTGCGAGGGCAAGACGGAGAGCTACAACGGCGTCCGCGTGATGAGCTACTGCTGGATCCGCTACACCGGCGCGGACGGGCGCACGGGCCGCGACATCCTCTACGGAGGCATCATCGAGCGCGGCGGCATCTACAAGCTCGTCTCCTTCGCCAACCGTCTCTGACCCCACGGCCGTGTTGCCCCGCAGCCACACCTGATGAACGCAGACGGACGATGTGAAGCGGCCGAACCCCACGCCCGGGTCCGGCCGCTTCTCCGTCGATGAACGTGGAGCTTCGCGTCGCCGATTGGAAAAGACGGCGCGCCACCTCAACAAATCCACCGACGCCAGCGGATTTCCGTCCCGGCAGTCATGCGGTGGTAGCTGCGCGGAACCGGGTGCCCGGCCACGCGGCTGAACCGAGGGCGAGCGACCGGATAACATCTTCAGTCTGAAGATTTTCCGCCTTTTCGCGCCGGCGCGGTCGCGGGAATCCGAGCCCCCGCGCGCGATTCGGGCGTGCTCAGATGACGGTAATCGGAAGTTCCTGTGACGGGGCGGCACACGGGTTGAGCACGGCGCTTGCTTTACCGGCTGGCGTGGGCGCCGGATGCGGGCATCGGAGCGGGGCGGGGAAGTGCGACCGTCAGTGGCGATACAGCATGGTTACGCCACCGCGAAGATGCCGGGATCCGCGCCCACAATCGTTCAGTCGGAACGCAACGCAGGTAAAGAAACGCACAAACGGAGCAGAGCAGTAATGGCATTCCCCAACCACGACAGGGCCGCGGTCCGCGGCACCACGCGCCGGCCCACCTTCGCCGCGCTGAGCGGCACCCGCCGCCGCGCCCCCCGCGCCGCAGCCCCCGCGCCCGCCCCGGCCGCCTACGACGACGAGTCCATCTTCGTCTGCCCCGACCGCGACGGCACAGGCTTCATCCCCAGCAGCCGCTGACCGGGCCGCCGGCCGAGCGCGAATCGCCCCGGCCAGCCCCGCAAGCCCTTCCCCCGAAAGCAGTTCTCCCCTCTCCCGCTTGCGGGGGAGGGGCCGGGGGAGGGG
>DASRQW010000508.1 GCA_035696245.1 Longimicrobiaceae bacterium
AAGCAGATCGGCGTGCGCGACGAGGCGGCCCAGCTGGGCGGCGTGGGGCGCTGCGGCCGGCAGCTGTGCTGCGCCACCTGGCTGCGCGAGATCAAGCCCATCTCGCTGCAGCTGGCCAAGGACCAGAACCTGTCGCTGAACCCGCAGCAGATCTCCGGCACCTGCGGCCGGCTGATGTGCTGCCTCACGTACGAGCACGACGCCTACCTCCAGGCGCGCAAGCGCTTCCCGCGCGAGGGGCGGACCATCCGCACCACCGTGGGGGCGGAGCGCGTGGTGGGCATCGACATCTGGCGCTCGCTGGTGACGCTGCAGGACGAGAACCGCCAGCGCCGCACCATCGACCTGGCGCAGCTGAAGGAAGAGACGGTGGCGCAGCCCGCCGCGGCGGCGCCCGCGACCCACGACAAACCGCAGCTCCCCACCCCGGCCGAGACGCAGCGCCCCGTGCGCCGCCCGCGCCGCGGCCCGGAGCGGAGGCCCGATTGACCCAGCGCCGGTTCTACCTCACCACCGCCATCGACTACGCCAACGGCGACCCGCACCAGGGCCACGCGTACGAGAAGATCGGCGCCGACGCCATCGCGCGGTACCACCGGCTGCTGGGCGAGGAGGTGCGGTTCTGCATGGGGATGGACGAGCACGGCCAGAAGGTGCAGCAGGCGGCCGCGGCGAACGGCGTCACCCCGCAGGAGCAGGTGGACCGCATCGCCGGGCACTTCGAGGCCATGTGGCGGCGGCTGAACATCTCCAACGACCGCTGGGTGCGCACCACGCAGCCGCACCACAAGCGCGGCGTGAAGGCGCTCATCGAGCGCATCCACCAGCGCAGCCCGGACGACTTCTACGAGAAGACGTACGAGGGCTGGTACTGCGTGGGCTGCGAGCTGTTCAAGCGCGAGGGCGAGATCGTGGACGGCCGCTGCGTCCTCCACCCCACGCGCGAGCTGCAGTGGACGGAGGAGCGCAACTGGTTCTTCCGTCTCACGAAGTACCAGGACTTCCTGCGCGCCCACTTCGAGGCCCACCCGGACTTCGTGCTCCCGGACTCGCGCCGCAACGAGCTGCTGGCGCTCATCGACGGCGGGCTGGAGGACATCTCCATCACCCGCGCCCGCCTCAACTGGGCGATCCCCTTCCCCGTCGCGTCGGCCAACGGCGAGACGCAGGGGACGTGGGTGTGGTTCGACGCGCTGCCCAACTACCTGACCGACACGGGCTTCCCGGACGAGGGATTCGAAAGCTGGTGGCCCGCGCAGCTGCACGTGGTGGGCAAGGACATCACCCGCCTGCACGCGGTGATCTGGCCCGCCATGCTCGAGGCGGCGGAGCTGCCGCTGCCGGAGCACGTTTGGGGGCACGGCTTCGTGCTGCTGGGCGGCGAGCGGTTCAGCAAGTCCGCCGGGATCGGTGCCGGGCTGGACCTGGGCGAGGCGATCGACCGGCACGGGACCGACGCGTTCCGCTACTTCCTGCTGCGCGAGATCCCCTTCGACGGCGACGGCAACTTCAGCTTCGAGCGCTTCGACGAGCGATACAACTCGGAGCTGGCGAACAACCTGGGCAACCTGGCGAGCCGCACGCTGAGCATGGTCGCCAAGTACCGCGCCGGCACCGTCCCCGCGGCCGCTCGGACTACGCTGGACGCGCAGGCGGACGCGGCGGTGGCGGAGTACCGCGCGGCGATGGATGCCAACCTGCTGCACCACGGCGCCGCGGCGGCCTTCCGCCTGATCAGCGCGGCGAACGGATTCGTGCAGGAGACGACGCCGTGGAAGCTGGCGAAGGACGAGGCGCAGGCGGCGGAGCTGGATTCCGTGCTCGCCTCGCTCGTGCGCACGCTCGGAATCGGCGCCGTCCTGCTCTCGCCGTTCATGCCGGAGAAGATGGGCGGCCTGTGGACCCGCCTCGGCTCCGGATGGGACGAGATGCCGCTGATCGACGCGCTCGCATCCCTCGACCCCGCAGGCTGGACGGTGGCGGCGGGCGACGTGCTCTTCCCCCGCGCGGAGCTGGCGGAGAAGGTCTGACGGCCGGTGCAGGGCGACAGGATCCGGGCGGAATGCAACAGATGACGGGAGCGCGGCACAACTGCCACGCTCCCGCTATCTGTTTATGGAAGGGCGGTTTGGGGAAGATGCGTGAAGATGGGATGGGAGTTGCGTTGAGGGTGGG
>DASRQW010000509.1 GCA_035696245.1 Longimicrobiaceae bacterium
TGCTCGGCGCCGGGCTGAGGGATGGGATCGCTCACGGAGACCTCGGGGGGAGCGGAGGTGACGGCTGGCGCGGGAGGCACGCCGGTGCTTGCCCCGGACGGGGCGGACGGGACGTCCTGCTTCGCAGCATTCCGCGTACCCGGCGCGATTCACCGGCGCCGGTCGAACGGCCGGTAGATGCGACGGCGTCACCTCATCGCCACGCCACCCCATCAACAAAATCCTCACGCGGAGACACGGAGAACTGCCGGAGAGCGAGCTGTTCTCCGCGTCCTCCGCGTCTCCGCGTGAGCCCTGCTTTTCGCTGTCGATGGCGGCTGCGCAACCCCCAGCGGCTACGCGGGTTGGACGATGAGCTTGCCGCGGAGCATGCGCATGCCGCAGGTGAAGGCGAACTCGCCCGCCTCCTTCGGGGTGAACTCTACCGCCGTCGTCTGGAAGGCCGGCAGGTCGCGGGCGATGCCGAAGTCCGCGAACACCACCTGGTCGCTGCACGACGCGCTCTCCTCGCGGTGGAAGCGCAGGCGCACCGGGCGGCCGGCGCGCACGACCACCGTGTCCGGCGAGTAGCCGCCCTTCACCGTCACGTCCACCTCCTGCACCCCGCCCGCCGTCTCCGTCGCGGCCACACCCTCCCGCGCGCCGAAGAAGTACCACAGCACCGCGGCGATGGCGGCGATGCCGCCCACGAGCACCACGATCTCGGCCGTGTCCACGTCAGCCTCCTCGCGCGGGGGTGAAGCCGCGCAGGCGCAGCGAGTTGGCGACCACGCTCACGCTGGAGAGCGACATCGCCGCGCCCGCCAGCACCGGCGACAGCAGCCAGCCCGTCAACGGATACAGCAGCCCGGCCGCGACGGGGATGCCCACCACGTTGTAGATGAAGGCCCAGAACAGGTTCTGGCGCACCGTGCGGATCGTCGCGCGAGACAGCCCGATGGCCGCGGGCACGCCGCGCAGGTCGCCCCGCAGCAGCGTCACGTCCGACGCCTCGATCGCCACGTCGGTCCCGGTGCCGATGGCGATGCCCACGTGCGCCTGCGCCAGGGCCGGGGCGTCGTTGATGCCGTCGCCCACCATGCCCACGATGCGCCCCTCATCCTGGAGACGCTTCACCTCGGCCGCCTTCGCGTCCGGCAGCACCTCGGCCAGCACGCGGGAGATGCCCACGCGGCGAGCCACCGCATCGGCCGTGGCGCGGGCGTCGCCGGTCATCATCACCACCTCGATGCCCATCGCCCGCAGCGCCGCGACCGCTTCGGCCGCCTCGGGCTTCACCGCGTCCGCCACGCCAAGGATGCCGGCGAGCGCGCCGTCCACCGCCGCGGCGACGGCCGTCTTCCCGCCGGCCGCGAGGGCTGCGAGGCGCGCGGCCCAGTCCGGATCCACCACCACGCCGTTGTCGCGCATCAGCTTCGCGCTGCCGACGAGAAGCCGCCGTCCATTCACCGTGGCTTCCACGCCGTGCCCGGCCTGCGCCAGGAAGCCCGTCGCGCGCGGCACCTCCAGCCCCCGCGCCTCCGTCCCGCGCACCACCGCCTCGCCGACGGGGTGCTCGCTGCCGCGCTCGGCGCCCGCGGCCAGCGCCAGCAGCGCATCTTCCGTCCAGCCCGGCGCCGTCACCACGTCCGTCAGCTCGGGCCGGCCCCGCGTGAGCGTGCCCGTCTTGTCGAGCACAACGGTGTCCAGCTTGTGCGCCGTCTCCAGGCTCTCGCCGCCCTTCACCAGGATGCCGCTCTCCGCGCCGCGCCCCGTAGCCACCATGATCGCGGTGGGCGTCGCCAGGCCCAGCGCGCACGGGCAGGCGATGACGAGCACGGAGACGAAGTTGACCAGCGCCAGCGTGAACCGCGTCTCCGGCGGCCCCAGGATGAACCACGCCACGAAGGTCGCGATGGCGATGCAGATCACCACGGGGGTGAAGATGCCGCTCACCACGTCCGCCAGCCGGGCGATGGGCGGGCGCGATCCCTGCGCGTCCTGCACCAGCTTCACGATCTGCTGCAACGCCGTGTCGCGCCCCACCTTGGTCGCGCGGAAGCGGAACGAGCCCGTGCGGTTGAGCGTCGCGCCGAACACCTCGTCGCCCTCGCTCTTCTCCACCGGCACGCTCTCGCCCGTGAGCATCGACTCGTCCACGGCAGACGCGCCCTCCACCACCACGCCGTCCACGGGGATCTTCTCGCCGGGGCGCACGACCACCACGTCGCCGGCGCGCACCTCCTCCACCGGCACGTCGGTCTCCGCGCCGGCGCGCACCACGCGCGCGGTCCGCGGCTGCAAGCCCACCAGCCGGCGGATTGCGTCGCCCGTGCGGCCCTTGGCGCGCGACTCCAGCATGCGGCCCAGCAGGATGAGCGTGACGACCATCGCCGCCGCCTCGAAGTAGACGGGCACCGCCGCGTGCCCGCCCATCCCCACCATCGCCCCGTGCGCCGCCGCGGGGGCGAAGAAGCCGGGCGCGACCGTCGCCGCCAGCGAGTACAGGTACGCCGCGCCGGTGCCGACGGCGATGAGCGTGTTCATGTCCGCCGCGCGGTGGCGGAAGGCCGCCCAGGCGCCGCGGTAGAACTGCGCGCCGCAGAACAGCACCACGGGCGTGGTGAGCGCAAGCTGCAGCCACGTGGCGCCCGCGAAGTCCAGCGCCTGCACCCGCCCGTGCGACATCGCGATCACGAGCACCGGCAGCGACAGCAGCGCGGCGACGACGAAGCGAAGCCGCAGCCCACGGTACTCCGCCTCGCGCGCCTCCTGCTCGAAGTCGCCCGCCGCGCCCTCGCCCGCGGGCACCTGGCTCACATGGTAGCCCAGCTCCTCCACCGCCGCGCGGACGTCCGCCGCGTCGGTCGCGCCGGGCAGGTATTCGACGCGCACCTCCATGGTGGCGAGGTTGAACGAGGCGTCCAGCACGCCCTTCTTCCCGCGCAGGTGCTTCTCCAGCGGCTGCGGCGAGCCGGCGGGGCGCGCGGAGTCGTCCACCACCAGCTCCAGGTGCGCGGGGGGCACGGTGCCGTAGCCCGCATCCTCGACCGCGCGGACGAGGTCGTGCACGCCGGTCGCGTCGGGGTCGTACTCCACCGTCGCGCGGCCGGTGGCGAAGTTCACCCCCGCGCGCCGCACCCCGTTCGCCTTGCCCAGCCGCGCCTCCACACGCCGCGCGCACGCCGCGCACGTCATGCCCGTCACGGGCAGGTCCATGCGCTCGTGCTGCTTGCCCGCGGGGGTGACGGCCGGAGCCGCGGCCGCGGGTTTCCGCATCGAAAGCTGCACCATGGGCTTCGGCTGCGGCGCCGGAGCGGACGCAGCGGCTGGCTGGGTCTGGAGATGCGCATCCGCGGACGGTTCGCGGACGTACTTCTCCGGAGCCGCGTCGAAGCGCGCCTTGCAGCCCGCGGAGCAGAAGTGGTACGCCGCGCCGCCGTGCTCGCTCGTCCGCGCGGCGGTGCCCGCATCCACCTCCATCCCGCAGACGGGGTCGATCACCTTCGTGCCCTCCATCTCTGCCTCCTGGCATCTACCGCATACCCCCCACCCCTATGATGAAGGATTGTATCCAGCCTCTCTCGCCACGTCAATGGCTGCGGGGCGGGAGATGCGGAGCCGGGTCATTTCGCCCGGACGGCTGCTCGCATCGTCAGGGGCTGCTTCGGGAGATAGAGCGCGCGTCGTGCTACGGGGAGCTCGGGATTGCTCGCGTGGACCGCGATGACAACACAGGATTCGACAGATGGCCTGACGATGGAAGAGGTCGGCACGCGATGTCGCCGAACGCGCGGCCGGAGCCTTGCAGACGGCGGGGCGAACACGCCGATTAGGGAACCCTTTCCCCGGATGCGGAGCCGTTTCGATGTCGCAAGTTCTGATGGCGGGCCTTCCCGACCGGCTCGCCGCGTGGCTGGCCCAGCGCCTGGACGACGTGGTCGTGCAGGTCACGTACACGGGCGACGACGCGCTGGACCAGCTGGAAGACGGCACGTGGTCGCTGCTCGTGATCGACGCCGGCATCGAGGGGCTGCCCGCCGAGCAGGTCGTCCGCCGGATGCGCGCCAACCGCTCGCTCGCCTCGCTCCCGGTGGTGCTCGTGGCCGGCACCGGCGAGGGCGAGGCGGACGAGGGCGCGCTCCAGCGGATGGTGAGCGAGCTGCGCATCGACCGCATCCTGCTGGCGCCGGTCGATCGCGGCGAGCTGGCCCGCCACGCCGCGACGCTCATCGCCCGCCCCGCCGCTACGGAGCCTGAGTCGCGGGCGCCGTCGATGGCTGCCGCACCGTCCGGCCAGCCACCCACCTCTGCCGCCAACACGGCCGCCGAGGCGGTGTCGCTGAACAGCGCCCTCGCCGCCGTGTGGGAGCGCTCGCTTCCGTCGGTGGTCGCGCGGGTGGACGTGATCGAGAAAGCCGTCACCGCCGCCATGCTGGGCGCCCTCACCGCCGCGGACCGCGAGACGGCCGAGCGCGAGGCGCACCGGCTGGCGGGCGCGCTGGGCACCTTCGGGCTCCAGCAGGGCTCCGTGCTGGCGCGGCAGATCGAGCACGCGCTCTCCGCCACGAGCTCTTTCTCGCGCGACGACGCGAGCCGCCTCTCCGGCATCGCCGCCGCCCTCCGCCGCGAGGTCGTCTCCCGCGGCGGCGCGTCGCCCGAGCGCCCGGCGTCTGCTGAGCCGATGCCTGCATCGACGTCATCGACCGCATCCGCATCTCCCGCGTCCCCATCTCATGTCGCCAGCCCGTCCGCGCCGGCGGGGCAGGCTGCATCTTCCGTCCAGACGGCGGCTTCGGCAGCGGGCGGAGATGCCGGGACGACGCTGCTGGTGATCCACGACGATGCGGCGCTCGTGCGCGCGCTGGAGGCGGAGGGGCGCGGGCGAGGGGTGCGCGTGCGCTCGGCCACGCTCGCGAACGCACGGGGCGCGCTGGCGGCGGAGCGTCCGCACGCGGTGCTGTTCGACCTGACGGGCGAGGAGGAGGGCACCGCCTGGGCGCTGCTGGCCGACGTGGGACGGTCGATGCCCGGCGTGCCCGTGCTGGTCTCGGCCGCGCGGGACTCGCTGCTGGACCGTGTTCGCATCGTGCAGCTCGGCGCGCGCGTATTCCTCCAGGACCCGCTCGTACCCGCCGAGGTGATGGACGCCGTGGCGCGCGTGGCCCCCCGCACCGGCGCCGCGGGCGAGACGCGCGTGCTGGCGGTCGATGACGACCCGTCGATCCTCGCGGCCGTGCGGGCGCTGCTGGAGCCGCAGCGGCTCACCGTGCACACGCTCGACACGCCGCTGCGCTTCTGGAGCACGCTGCGCAGCGTGCAGCCGCACCTGCTGATCCTGGACGTGGACATGCCGCACCTGAACGGCGTCGAGCTGTGCCGCGTGGTGCGGGCGGACCACCGCTGGGCCGCGCTGCCCATCCTCTTCCTCACCGCCCGCACCGACGCGGAGACCATCCTGCGCGTCTTCGCCGCGGGGGCAGACGACTACGTGACCAAGCCCGTGGTGGGCCCGGAGCTGTCCGCCCGCATTCACAACCGCCTGGTCCGCTCCGCCCCGCGTCCGTAGCGCAGGGACAGAAGGCCGACGCTCCGCCTCGGCAGAGGCGCATCGCCCGCGGTGTGACATAAGCTCATGCTGTGATGGCGGATGCGACGAATCGCACCCCTACGGATGCGGGGATCGGCATCTACCGAAAAACCGAACGGGGTCCCGCGTTGCCGCGGGACCCCGTTCGACTGTTGGACCTGCCCGGCCGCTACTGGAAGGCGGTCACGGGGATGGTGAGCGTGACCTGGTCGCCCGGGTAGACGCTCATGTCGTACGACTGCGCCGTGCGCGGGCTGCCGATGGGGTCCACGAAGAAGGCGAGGCGCGCCGCCGTGGTCGCCAGGTAGCTGGGAATGGGGAACACCTGCGTGCTGTGCGCAGGCACCTGCCCCAGCCGCACCCGCTGCGTCTCGCGGACCACGTACACGTTCACGTCCACCCACGCCTGGTTCTCCACCTTCACGGTGGTGCGCTGCTGCGGGTCTTCCTTCATCGAGCCCTTTCCGTGCATGCTGGCACAGGCCGGCACGGCGAGCACGAAGGCGGCGAGCACGAGATATCTCAAGATGCGGAACATGCTTGACTCCGGTTTCTGGTGTTGGGACGGTCCCTCCATGCGTACCCGTCCCGTGCTCGCGAGTTTCCACGTTGCACCTGCACGACGGGCGCCACAAGGCCCCCGGTTGCGAAACACGGCGGCGGGCCCC
>DASRQW010000510.1 GCA_035696245.1 Longimicrobiaceae bacterium
GAAGGCCGCACGGCACACACGCCGTGCGGCCTTCGTGCGTAGTGAAGCCAATCGTGAACATCTGAACGACCGGCCGCGTGCGAGGGGGAGCGCGTGCCGGCCCAGCGGCCAACCCCCAGAAACCAAAACGAAAGAAAGCCACGGAAATGGCAAAGACCGAGAAGACGTTCGCGGGACGCCCGCTCGTCATCGAGACGGGCAAGATGGCCCGTCAGGCAGACGGCTCGTGCACGGTGCAGTTCGGGGAGACGGTGGTGCTTTGCACCGCGGTGGCTCAGGACAACCCGACCCACCTCCCCTTCTTCCCCCTGACCGTCGAGTACCGCGAGCGCACGTACGCCGCGGGCAAGTTCCCCGGCGGCTTCATCAAGCGCGAGGGGCGCCCCTCCGACAAGGAGATCCTGTCGGCGCGCCTCATCGACCGTCCGCTGCGCCCGCTCTTCCCCGACGGCTTCGCGAACGAGACGCAGATCTTCGTCTACGTCATCTCGGCCGACCAGGAGAACGACGCCGACGTGATCGCGCTCACCGGCGCCTCGCTGGCGCTGAACATGAGCCGCATCCCCTTCGCCGAGCCGGTCGCCGCCGTGCGCATCGGCCGCATCCAGGGGCAGTGGGTGCTCAACCCCACCTTCGAGCAGCTCGCGTTCAGCGACCTCGACATCATCGTGGCCGGCTCGGCCGGCGCGATCATGATGGTGGAGGGCGGCGCGCTCGAGGTGCCCGAGGAGGAGATCGCCGAGGGCCTGCAGGTGGCCCACGCGGGCATCAAGGAGCTGGTCGCGATCCAGAACGAGATCCTCGCCGGCATCGACGTGCCGGAGACGATGAAGTGGACGCCCAAGGACATCGACGCGGCGTTCCGCGAGAAGGCGACCGCCGCGGCGGTGGAGCCCATGCGCAAGGCGCTGCAGGTGGCAGGCAAGGCCGAGCGCGCCGCCGCCATCTCCACGGTGAAGAGCGAGCTCTCGGCGCAGCTCATCGCGGAGTTCGAGAACACCGACAAGGAGCTGGGCACCGTCCTCAAGGACGTCGAGAAGCGCGAGATGCGCGAGATGATCCTGAGCACCGGCAAGCGCTCGGACGGGCGCGGGCTGGACGAGGTCCGCCCCATCAGCATCGAGGTGGGCCTGCTTCCGCGCACGCACGGCTCGGCGCTGTTCACGCGCGGGCAGACGCAGGCGCTGGGCGTGGCCACGCTGGGCACGCAGGGCGACGAGCAGAGCTTCGACACGGTGGACTTCGCCACGCAGCAGAGCAAGTCGTTCATGCTGCACTACAACTTCCCGCCGTTCTCCACCGGCGAGGTCAAGCCCATGCGCGGCACCTCGCGCCGCGAGATCGGCCACGGTGCGCTGGCCGAGCGCGCGCTCGAGGCGCTGCTGCCGCCGTACGAGGAGTTCCCGTACACCATCCGTGTTGTGAGCGACGTGCTGGAGTCGAACGGCTCGTCGTCCATGGCCTCCGTCTGCGCCGGCTCGCTGTCGCTCATGGACGCCGGCGTGCCCATGCGGGCGAGCTGCGCGGGCGTGGCGATGGGGCTCATCAAGGAGGGTGACCGCGTCGCCGTGCTCACCGACATCCTGGGCAGCGAGGACGCGCTGGGCGACATGGACTTCAAGGTCGCCGGCACCCGCGACGGCGTGACGTCGATCCAGATGGACATCAAGATCGACGGCCTGTCGCTGGAGCTGATGGGCGAGGCGCTGCAGAAGGCCAACCGCGCCCGCATGCACATCCTCGACAAGATGGAGGCGGTGCTTCCCGCCCCGCGCGCCGAGATGTCGAAGTACGCGCCGGTCATCATCACCATCAAGGTCAACCCGTCCAAGATCGGCGAGATCATCGGGCCCAAGGGCAAGACGATCCGCGGCATCCAGGAGGCGACGGGCGCCACCATCAACATCGACGACGACGGCACGATCACCATCGCCTCGGTCAGTGGCGAGGGCGGCGAGCGGGCGCGCCGGATGATCGCGGGGATGACCGAGGAGGCCGAGGTGGGCCGCATCTACGAGGGCGTGGTGAAGAGCACCACCACCTTCGGCGCCTTCGTGGAGATCATTCCCGGCACCGAGGGCCTGGTCCACATCTCCGAGCTGCAGGACGGGCGCGTGGACAAGACCGAGGACGTGGTGAAGAAGGGCGACACCGTGCAGGTGAAGCTCCTCTCCATCGACGAGAAGGGCCGCCTGCGCCTGTCCCGTAAGGCCGCCACGGCCGAGCTGGCGCAGAAGGCGAGCGCCCCGGCGGCGGAGTAATCTCCGCGGCAGGCGTTCGACGGTAGGTGGACGGAAGCCGGCCTGCTCCCTCACGGGGGCAGGCCGGCTTTTTCGCGTGACGGGGATGGCCCCCTCCCCCTGCCCCCTCCCCCAAAACTGCCTGGGGGAGGGGAGAGGTCTGGTGCGGGAGGGAGCGTTTTCGCGAGCGAGATAGGGCTCGGGTTCGTTCGCGCGAGATGGCGCTGGGGGAGTTCCGCGCGTTGCGGGACGAGATCGAGCGGCGGTGGTGGAGCTGCCTGGACGGATGGCGCCGGAGCGGGCGGAGGCGGGAGATGGGGGCGCGGCGGATGAGCCCGGCTCAACGCGGTAGCCGACGAGTCTCGCCAAATCTGCACGCAGGTGCCATATTGAGCGCCGCTCGCCCACAGACGGGCGCCGCCACGTCAAACTTCAGCCCGCTTCTCGATATGCGCATCGGAGTCCCGAAGGAGATCAAGACCAACGAGAACCGCATCGCCCTGGTGCCGGCCGGCGCCGAGGCCCTCGTGCAGGCCGGCCACACCGTGATGGTGGAGCGCGGCGGCGGCCTGGGCAGCGGCTTCACCGACGACCAGTACGAGGCCGTGGGCGCCACCATGCACGACGTGGAAGACGTCTGGGCGAACGCCGAGATGATCATGAAGGTCAAGGAGCCCATCGCGGTCGAGTACCCCCGCATCCGCGCCGGCCAGCTCCTCTTCACGTACTTCCACTTCGCCGCCGACGAGACGCTGACGCAGGCGCTGATCAAGTCCGGCGCGGTGGCGGTGGCGTACGAGACGGTGCAGCTGCCCAGCGGCGAGCTGCCCCTGCTCACGCCCATGAGCGAGGTCGCGGGCCGCATGGCGATCCAGGCCGGCGCCAAGTACCTGGAGAAGTACCACGGCGGCCGCGGCATGCTGCTGGGCGGCGTGCCGGGCGTTCCGCCGGCGGACGTGGTGATCATCGGCGGCGGCGTGGTGGGCACCAACGCGGCGAAGATGGCGGCCGGGCTCGGCGCCCACGTGCGCATCCTCGACCTGTCGCTGGAGCGCCTGCGCTACCTGTCCGACGTGATGCCGGCCAACGTGGACCTCATCTACAGCAACCGGCACAACCTGCTGGAGCAGCTGGAGATGGCGGACCTGGTGGTGGGCGCCGTGCTCGTTCCCGGCGCCAAGGCGCCCAAGCTGGTGAAGCGCGACGACCTGAAGCTGATGAAGAAGGGCAGCGTGATCGTGGACGTGGCGGTCGACCAGGGCGGCTGCGTGGAGACGATCCGCCCCACCACGCACGAGAACCCCATCTACGAGATCGACGGCGTGATCCACTACGGCGTGGCGAACATGCCGGGCGGCGTGCCGCGCACCAGCACGCTGGCCCTGACCAACGCCACGTTCCCGTACGCTGCGCGCCTGGCCAAGTTCGGCTGGCAGGACGCCTGCCGCCGCGACCCGGCGCTGGCCCTGGGCCTGAACGTGGTGAACGGCAAGGTGGTGTACGAGGGCGTGGCCGAGGCGTTCGGCATGGAGCTGACGCCCGTGCAGCAGATGCTGGCGTAGCGCACCGGCCGGCGGGGGCGCAAGCCCCTGTCGGCGCGGCCGGATGCGAGGTAGAGTGGGGGCGTGCCGCAGGTCGCGGCGCGCCCCCGCGCGCGTTCGGCCCGGCTCGTGCGGGCTCGCGGGCACGCGCCGCCCGCGCTCGAGGAACCATCCAGAGAACGACGAGGCTCGCCATGATCGTGCGCTTCCGCAGGCTACCGGGCAACGACGACCTTCCGCTGCCCACGCGCCAGACCAGCGGCTCGGCCGGCTTCGACATCGCCAGCGCCGAGGACGACTTCGTGCTCCAGCCGGGCGAGCGCCGCGTGTGCTCCACCGGCCTGGAGATGGAGCTGCCGTACGACGTGGAGGCGCAGATCCGGCCGCGCTCGGGCCTGGCGCTGCGCCACGGCGTGACGCTGCCCAACGCGCCCGCCACCATCGACCCGGACTACCGCGGCGAGCTGAAGGTCATCCTGTGGAACGCGGGGCCGGACCCGGTGCCCATCGCCCGCGGCAGCCGCATCGCGCAGATGGTCTTCTCGCGCTTCCTCGTCCCCGACATCACCGAGTCCGCCGAGCTGAACGTCACCGCCCGCGGCCGCGCCGGCTTCGGCTCCACTGGCCGGTAGACGCGGATCGGCGATTCGTCCCGCATCCACCGACGCAACGACCATCGGCGGGCGTCGGGCCGACGAGGTCAGACACGGGCCGATCGAGGAATCGTGATTCGACTGATCGGTCCCGGGGGCGCTGGGAAGAGCAGCACGGGGCCGCTGGTCGCCGAACGGCTCGGGGCACGGTTCGTCGATCTGGACGAGCGGTTCCGTTCGACCGCTGGAGACATCTCCGAGTACATCGAGTCCCCAGGCTACGACGCCTATGCTGCCAGGAACGTGCAGGTCTATGCGGACGTGATACGCGACGCGGCGAGTCAAGACTGCGTCCTGGCGCTCTCGTCCGGCTTCATGACCTATCGCGAAGACATTCATCCCGCCTACGCGCAGATCCGCAGCGACATCGCAACGAGCCCCACGACGTTCGTGCTGCTCCCGTCCTTGGATCTCGAGACCTGTGTGGCGGAAACCGTGCAGCGTCAGCTCGGCCGCCCATTCCGTCGGTCCGCCGAACGCGAGGAGCAGGTCATCCGTGCTCGCTTCGTGGTGCATCGCGATCTCCCCGTCACCAAGGTCGAGACGATGCGGCCGGTCGCGGAAGTCGCCGAAGCCATCGTCGCGAACGTCGCTGCCCAACGAGGCGCCGCACTCACGGCCAGCCGGCAGTAACTCGCGGGCCGCCTGCCAAGCCGCTGCGTGCGACCTGGGAGGCGGAAACGCGTTCGCTGATCGACCGGCTTCGGCGCGCTGGCGCGAGGAGCATTACCCAATCGGCCGGAGCATCGTCCCGCCACCGCTCCGGAGATGACAGGAGGCGGACGCCGTTTCGCACGTCCGTCTCGTCGCATTCTCAGGCGCTGCGCCGGCTGTCGAGTGAACACGACCTGCGACCATTCTGTCCATAGCGCTCTTCGGGCCGCGGTCCGTCCTGTATGGCGATTTGCCACACGACGGAGCGCGCACTAATATCCCCGCTCTCTGAAACCGACCCGACCCGGCGCGCCCACCTGCGCGCCCGCTCGTTTTCTGCGTCTCCCGAAAAAGCTCCCTGGCGATGGCCGACACCGAACTGATGGACAAGCTGGTATCCCTGTGCAAGCGCCGGGGCTACGTCTTCCAATCCTCCGAGATCTACGGCGG